>NZ_DASRXP010000319.1:0-20927 GCF_035687465.1 Kribbella sp. | reverse complement strand
CTCTCCTTACCGCAAGGACATCACCCGCGAGGTGTTCGACGCTCTCAGGGCCGAGGGCGTCCGCGTCGGTCTGTACTACTCGCTCTCGGATTGGCATCACCCCGACTACCCGCCCTTCACCGACGCCGACCGGCCGTACGCGCACGACAAGAACCGCCGCTCCTCACCCGAGGCCTGGGACCGCTACCTCGGCCATGTCAAGGCGCAACTGACTGAGCTCCTCACTGACTACGGTCAGATCGATCTGATCTGGTTCGACGGCGAATGGGAACGCAGCGAGGCGGAATGGCGTCCTGGCGAGATCCGGGACCTGGTCAAGTCGCTGCAGCCCGACGTCGTGATCAACGATCGCCTGCTCGGCCAGGGCGATTACGTCACCCCGGAGCAGAGCATGCCGGTGACGCCTCCCGACCAGCCCTGGGAGATGTGCCTCAGCATCGGGGAGAGCTGGGCCTGGCGTCCGGACGACACAGACTTCAAGCCGGCCCGCCAACTCGCGGAGTACCTGATCGAGACGGTCGGCCGGGGCGGCAACCTGCTGCTCGGCCTCGCGATCAAGGGCGACGGTACCTTTCCCAGCGGCGAGGTCTCACGCCTCAAGGCCCTCGGATCATGGCTGGCCAGCCATGGTGAAAGCATTTACGGGGTCACCCCCGGAACCTCCGCAATCGAGTTCCACGGACCGATCACGACCAGAGCGAACCGCATCTACCTGCACCTGGTCCTGGTGCCGGTCGACCGGGTCACGGTCCGCGGTCTCCCGGTATCCAGAATCGCCGACATCCGGCTGCTGGGCAGCGAGGAGTCGCTTCCCTTCACGATCAACCTCGAGGTCCACGAGGACGAGACCGACACCGAGGTCACGGGTGAAGTGATCATCAGCTTCCCCGGTTCCACCGACGCGCTGGTCGACGTGATCGCGATCGATCTCCGCGACCCGGCGCGCTGACACCGGCGCGGTCATGACACCCGACGCCAAGCCAGTGGTAGCGCCTTCGCGGGCGACTCTCCGTCAGGTCGCCGCGCGCGCCGGCGTCAGTGTCAAGACGGCCTCGCGCGCGCTCAACGGCGAGCCCTATGTCTCGACGAAGACCCTGGCCAGGGTGAGCGCGGCTGCCGAAGACCTCGGGTTCCGGGTCAACGCCGTCGCCAGAGACTTCCGCACCGGAGCGCGATCACCCTCGGTCGGGCTGTTGATCGGTGACCTGGCCAACCCGTTCTATGCGCGGCTCGCGCGCGGCGCGGAGCGTCACCTGCATGCCGCCGGACTCCGGCTGGTCTCGGCGAGCACGGAGGAGAGCGCAGTCACCGAACGGGAACTCGTCGACGAGATGCTGGAACGGCGGATGACAGCCATCATGATCGTGACGTCGGCGGACCATCATCCGTACTTCGAATCGGAGCAGCATCTCGGCACCCCGATCGTGTTCGTCGACCGCGCGCCGTCAGATGTCGTCGCCGACGCCGTGGTGCTCGACAACGCGGGCGGGATGGCGGCAGCTGTCGAACACCTCGTCTCTTTCGGGCACGAACGCATCGGCATCCTCAGCCACGCACGACGTGTCTCGACCAGCCGGGAGCGCGTCGAGGCGTTCGAATCCGCGATGGCCCAGGCTGGTCTCGACGGAAGGCGCTACGCGCGAACCGACTGCGACGACACCGCATCGGCCACCAAGGCAGCCACCGAGCTGCTGACGCGAGCCGTTCCGCCCACGGCACTGATCGCGACCAACAACCGACTGACGATCGGCGCGCTCAAGGCTCTTCGGCCAGGCAACCTTGATGCCGCCTTCATCGGCTTCGACGACTTCGAGCTCTCGGATCTACTCGGCACCTCCGTGATCGCGCACGACCCCGAAGTGATGGGGGCGGCAGCGGCGGAGTTCGTCATCGACAGGCTTGAAGGCGACACCTCACCCGCACGCAAACTGGTCCTGCCTACGACACTCATCGCGCGTCTGTCCAGCATGATCGGTCCGTTGCAACGCTCTTCTCCGCGATCCCGATGATGGTTGTGTTTCGCGAATAGAGAGTATTTCTGATGCGAATGTCCCGGGCCTTGAGGTGGTTAATTCACGGACTTAAGTTTCTCCTACGTTTCTGAGACATGCCGCCCGCATGTCGGAAATCTCCAGGAGGTACGGTCCTCATGCAGTCACCGCATTCTGACCAGTCCCCGGTGCCGAGTCGCCGGAGCTTTCTCGCTTTGACCGGTGCGACAGCGGCAGGTTCTCTCGCTGCTTTCGCCGGCCTTCCCTTGTCAACCGCCGCTGCGTTCACCGCCGCCGCGGCGGAGCCGGTCCGGCCCGCCGCCGACCCTCGCGTGGCCGACGGCGAGGCAGTGCGTCTGTGGTGCTCCGCGCCGGCAGCCGAACAGTCGATGATCCAGCAGGGCCTGCCGATCGGGAACGGACGGCTCGGCGCCTTGGTCGGCGGCAACTCCGCCAAGGAGACGCTCTTCATCACTGACGCCGCGATGTGGACCGGCGGGCGCAACGACGTCCTCAGCGACGACGGCCAACTTCCCTATGGACGCGAGAACTTCGGCTCCCTGACCCAGCTCGCCCACCTCACCGTCGACCTCCCCGACCACGCTCTCACGGCCGTCTCCGGATATCAGCGTGCCGTTGACATCAGCAACGGTCTGCTGACGACCTCCTACGTGCACAAGGCGGTGACGTACCGCCGCGAGATCTACGCAAGCCAGCCGGACGACGTCGTGGTCCTGTCCTTCACCCAGAGCGGTGGCGGCACGTACACCGGGCGGATCAACCTTGCCGGCACTCACGGGGAGTTCGTCACTACCGAGGCCACCGGCAGGACGGCCTCCTTCGGCGCTGCCCTCTCCAACGGCCGCCGGTACGGCGCTGCCGTCACAGCCGTTTCTCGTACTGGACAGGTGAATGTGAATGGCGCGGTGGTGGAATTCACCGGCTGTTCCGATCTGACCGTCATCTTCAGCGGCGGCACCGACTATGTTCCCGATTTCGGCAAGTTCTATCGCGACCCGTCGATCGACCCGCAGCCCTTGTCCCGAAGCAAAGTCGCCGCCGCGGCCGGCCATGCTGCCGCCGTCCTGCGCAACACCCATGTCGCTGACTACCGTGCGCTCTACGGCACCATGGCGGTCTCGCTGGGGACGTCCAGCAAGGCGCAGCGGCAACTCGATACCTGGACCCGGCTGCAGGCCCGCTTCCGCCCAGGTGCCGTCGCTGATCCCGAGTTGGAGGCGTCCTACCTGCAGTACGGCCGCTACCTGATGATCTGTGGCTCCCGCGACGGTCTGCCGATGGGCCTCCAGGGTGCCTGGATCGACACCAACGAGCCGGGCTGGATGGGTGACTACCACACGGACATCAACATCCAGATGAACTACTGGATGGCCGATCGCGCAGGGCTGCCGAGCTGCTTCGATGCCCTCACCAACTATTGCCTTGCGCAACTTCCGTCCTGGACCGACGTCACCCAGCGGCTCTTCAACGACCCACGCAACCGCTTCCGGAACACCTCGGGCAAGGTAGCCGGCTGGACAGTCGCCATCTCCACCAACATCGACGGTGGGTCCGGCTGGCAATGGCACCCGGCCGGCAGCGCGTGGCTCGCGAACAGTCTCTTCGAGCACTACGAGTACACCCAGGATCCCGCGCTGCTCGCCCGCATCTACCCGCTGATCAAGGGGGCCTGCGAGTTCTGGGAGGCACGGCTGATCCCGCACACCGTCACCGACCACGCCACCGGTCAGACCCGAGAAGCGCTGGTGGCGGACAAGGATTGGTCACCCGAGCACGGCCCACAGGACGCCCTCGGCATCACCTACGCCCAAGAACTGGTTTGGACCCTGTTCTCCAACTACCACACAGCGAGCGAGGTCCTCGGCAAGGACGCCGGCTACCGGCAGACCATCGCCGGACTGCAGGACCGCCTCTACCTCCCGCAGGTCAGCCCCAAGACCGGCTGGCTGGAGGAGTGGATGACGCCGGACAACCTCGGCGAGATCGAGCATCGTCACCTCTCGCCGCTGATGGGCTTGTTCCCCGGCGACCGGATCCTGTACGAGTCCTCACCCGCCGCCCTCCTGACCGGGGCATGGAAGCTGCTGAACGCCCGTAGCACCAGCATCTACGGCTGGGCCAACGCCCAGCGGGCCCTGTGCTTCGCGAGGTTCAAGGAGGGCGAGAAGGCGTACCAGATGATCCTCAGGAACCTTCAGCCCTCGACCGGGAGTATCGGCGGCAGCGCCCTCAACCTGTTCGACATCTGGCCGCTGGACAACAACAGCAGCATCTTCCAGATCGACTCGAACTTCGGTACGCCGGCGGCGATGATCGACCTGCTGGTCTACTCCCGCCCCGGCCGGATCGAGTTGCTGCCGGCGCTTCCCGCGGCCTGGGCGGCGCAAGGACGGATCACAGGGGTCGGCGTCCGGGGCGGTTTCACCGTCGACCTGTCGTGGCGCAAGGGCAAGGTCACCGAGGCGGTGATCCGCAGCGTCGGCGGTCTGACCACCGAAGTCGTCGCAGAAGGGAAGATCCGTACCGTACGACTTGCCCGCGGTAAGTCCATCACCCTCAGGTGGTCATGATTCTGTGCTGATGATGATTGCTTGCTCGCGGTCCAGCGAGCAAGCAATCAGCTCAGTTCCGTAGCGAATCTGGAGGGTGGCGGCTTTGGAGGCGACGATCCGGGCAGAGTTCAGGCGGCCGTCCCGCCAGCTGATGTCGACGGTGAAACCGCCTCGAGCGCGCAAGCCTCTGACGGCGCCAGTTGGCCAGGTGGTCGGGAGCGCCGGCAGCAGTTCGAGTTCGTGACCGTCCGACTGCAGCAACATCTCGGCCACGCCGGCCGTGCCGCCTGCATTGCCGTCGAAGGAGTAGATGTTCTGAGCGGCTCCTGCGATGCCGCCTTCGGAGTAGCTCATCAGGTTTGCTTCGCTGGCCCCGGTGATCAGGCCCTTGAGGTGGGCGAGCGCCGCATCGCCCTTCAGCAGCCGGGCATAGAACACGGTGAAGTTCGCCTCCACCCATTCCGTCCGTTCCCACCCTGCTGCGCTCTGCCGTCGTTCGATGGTGACCTCGGCGGCCGCGGCCAGTTCCGGTGTGGATCGTGGGCCGATCTGGCGCTCGGGGAACAGTGCGTGCACGTGAGACGTGTGCCGGTGTGCGGGATCGGCCTCGGTCAGGTCGTGCAGCCACTCCTGCAGTTGGCCGTGCTTCCCGATCTGGAACGGGGGCAGGGCTGCGCGGGCCGCGGCGATCGTCTCGCGGAGTTCGGGGTCGACGTTTAGGAGTCGGGCCGCGTCGGCGCAGATGCGCAGTACGGCGTCGATCAAGACGCGATCCGCGGTGTTTCCCATCGAGACCGAGCACTCGTCACCGTCGGGGGTGAGGTACCAGTTCTCCGGTGAGTCGGACGGCCCGGAGACGAGCCAGCCGTGCTCGGGTTCGCGGACGAGGTAGGACAGGAAGAACTGCGCCGCTTCATGGAAGACCGGGTAGACCCGGTCGCGCAGGAAGTCCTCGTCGCCGCTGTACTCGTAGTGCTCCCAGAGTTGCAGCGCGAGCCAGGCTCCGCCGGTGACATCGAGCCCCCAGCCGATCCCGCTACCCGGTGCGGTGTAGCACCAGGCGTTGGTGACGGTGTGCGCTACCCAGCCGGGTGCGCCGTACATCTGCTTGGCCGTCGCCTGACCGGCTTCGGCCAGCCGTTCGACGAAGCGTAGTACCGGCTCCTGACATTCGGAGAGGTTGGTCGGCTCCGCGGCCCAGTAGTTCTGCTGCGTGTTGATGTCCAGGTGGAAGTCGTTCGTCCAGGGTGCGCTGCTGGCGAGGCCGTCGTTCCAGACGCCTTGCAGGGCGAGGGGGAGGGGCGAGTTTGCTCGGGAGCCGGCCATGGTCAGGTAGCGGCCGTACTGGAAGTACAGCGCGATCAGCTCGTCGTCGGTCTGTCCCGAGGCCAGCCGCCGCCGACGTTCATCGGTGGGCAGTGCCGCCACCTCGGGAGGAGTCGGGCCGAGGTCCAGCGACATCCTGCCCATCAGTGCGCGGTGGTCTTCGACGTGGGCTCGCTTGAGCTCGGCGAATCCCGTGGTCGCGGCACCGGAGAGCAATGCGTCGACGTCGGCCGTCGGATCCGCGCCCTCCCAGTCCGTGCCGACGGCAACGATGACGACGGCCTCGTCTGCGCCGACCAGTTCTAGCGCGCCGTCGCGGCGGACGAACTCGCCGCCCGAGGCAAGAACCTTGATGCCGATTTCCAGGCGGACGCCTTGGCGGCCGTTGCTGTGCAGGCGCTCGAAGGCATGACCAACGAACCGGAGACCGTCTTCGCCGACCTCGACCGTCCCAGGCAGCACGTCCGGCTGCAAGGAGAGCGACAGTCCCACCTGGCCGCCCTGGTCAGCGGACAGTCGGATTGCCATCACGCCATGCGGGTTCGACGCGAAAGTCTCCCGGGCCAGGCTTAGCTGACCTTGGCGGTAGGTGGTGCTCACGATGCCCGTGTCGAGGTCGAGGCTTCGACGGTAGCCGCTGACCTCGCCGGAACCGGCGAGGTCCAGCCAGACCTCGGGCAGGGGCACATTGGTCCCGAAGGAGGTGGGTCGACCGAGCAGATGTTGCTCGGTCAGCCGCTGGGCCTCGGCGTACTGGCCCGTCAGGAGGAGTTGCCGGATCCGCGGCAACTCCTCCAGGGCAGTAGGACTGACATCTGTTGTGGCTGGTGCCCCGGACCATGCTGTGGACTCGGACAGCTGAACCCGCTCGCGGCCTGTGCCGCCGAAGACCATTCCGCCGAGGCGCCCGTTCCCGATCGGAAGAGCCTCGAACCACCGCTCGGCCGGGCGGTCGGACCACACCAGCCCCGCGGGATTGTCGGCCGGCTCGGTCAGTTCGGTCCCGGAGATGATCAGCATGTGGCGGTCTGCGTCCTTCTGGTGCGGTTGCGGTGGGTGCGGAGAGCTACTTCTTCGCCAGGAGTTCCTTACTCTGCTCCTGCATCTTCGGGAAGATACTCTCGTCGCTCTTGCCGGTGAAATATGACTCGAACTGCGGAACCATGGCGTTGGTGATGGCGGCGCCGTTGTTGTAGATCGGGCTGGGGAAGAGTTCGTCGTTGCTCAGATACTTGGCGAAGACGGAGAAGTCGACGCCCTTCGCCTTCTGCGCCGCCGCCAGCGCGTCCATCGACGTACCGATGGACGGCAGGAACGATCCGTTGTACTGGCTCGCCTTGGTCTGGCAGGCGGCGCTCTCCTGGTAGGCGACCCACTTCCAGGTCTGGTCCGGATGCTTCGAGCCCGCCCAGATGTTGTTCCCGTTGGAGTTCGCCATCAGTGCGCGCTTTCCGTTGGAGCCGGTCACCATCGGGGCGGTCCCGACCTTACCGCCCGGCAAAGCCGCGAAGGTCGAGGCGTCCCAGGTGCCACCGAGCAGCATGGCGACCTTGCCGGAGCCGATCTGGTCGGCACCCGCGGTGGAGAACTGGTTCAACTGCGGGGAGTAGCCGTCGTCCGACAGGGCACGGATCAGCTTGACGCTCTTGATCACCTGCGGGTCGGCGTAGTTGAACACGGTCGCCCACTGGTTCTTGTCCGGGATGTTGATGCCGTCCGTGGCCGGCAGCATCCCCCAGTTGTTCTGTCCGAAGGGATCACCCGTCGACTCGATGTTCCCGAGTCCGTAGGTGGCCACGTTCTTGGGATCGAAGCCCGGCTGATCGCCCCGGACGCCCTTCTTGTCTACCGTGAGCCGCTTGACGATCTGCCAGAACGTCCCGCCGTCGTCCGGGTTCCAGCTCATCTTGTCGACGTCCGCGGTCGAGTAGCCGGCCTTGGTGAGCAGGTCCTTGTTGTAGTAGATGGCCGCGGTCGCCCAGTCCATCGGCAGGGCGTACTGCTTGTCATCGGTGTACTTCCAGGCCTCCGCGCCGATCGCGAACTGACTCATGTCGACCTTGTCGGCCTCGATGTACTTGTCGAGGGAGAGAAGTTGCCCCTGGCCCGCGTAGGACTGGAGATAGGTGACGCTGTTCATGAAGGCGTCCGGCGCGTCGCCCGCGACGAAGCCGGCGGTCAGTTTCGTGAAGTAGTCGCTCACGTTGTACTGCGAAACCTTCACGGTGATTCCTGGATTCGCCTTCTCGAAGTCCGGGATACATTGCGAGTACGCCGCGCCCTGGTTCGGGTCCCAGGTCCACCAGTTCACGGTGACCGGGCCGTCGGAACTACTTTCGTCGGACGGCGAGCAGGCGGCCGCCGCGGCCACCAGACCCGCAGCGAGTGCCACTGTGGTGAATCTCTTCCATTTCACGCTGAATCCTTCTCTACTTGATGCCGGTGAATCCGATCGAATTGACGATGCGCTTTCCGAAGATGACGAACAGAACCAGCATCGGGAAGGCGGCGACCAGGGCGGCCGCCATCAGGCCGGCGAAATCCGGCTGGGTCTGTGGGGAGGCCTGTGCGAAAACACCCAGTGCGACCGTCAGGGGCCGGACACTGGGGTCGTTGGCGATCAGCAACGGCCAGAAATAGTCGTTCCAGGCATTGATGAAGGTCAGCAGTCCGAGGGTGGTGAGTGGTCCCGAGGTCATCGGGATGGTGATCCGGAAGAGCACCCCGAGCGGACCCAGTCCGTCGATCAGGGCGGCCTCCTCGACCTCGGAACTCAGGCCGAGCATGAACTGCCGCAGGAAGAAGATGTTGAAGGCGGAGAAGAGCGCACCCGGGAGCAGCAGGCCGGCGAAGGTGTTCGTCAGTCCGAGGTCGTGCACCAGGACGAAGTTCGGCAGCAGGGTCATGATGCCGGGAATCATCAACGCGGTCAGGAAGATCGCGAAGACCGCGTTGCGTCCTCGCCATTGCAGTCGGGCGAAGGCGTAGGCGGCGATCACCGAGCAGAAGACGACGATGACGGTCAGCAGGGTCGCGTAGATGACCGAGTTGCGCACGAAGAGCGCCAGGTCGATCGACGCGCCGGAGCCGCCTTCGGCGATCGCGTCCGCCGCACTGGACAGCCCCAGCACCCGGGCGAACGCGCCGAGGGTGAATCCGGTCGGCAGCAGGGAACTGGGGTGCGCGATCAGCGAGTAGTTGTTCGACAGGGCCGTTCGCAGGATCCAGTAGAACGGAAACACCGTCACCAGGAGGAATCCGATGAGGTACGTCCAGGCAAGGGTCCGGCCCACAGGGAACCTGGTCACGAAGCCTCCTCAGTTGGTGTCGGACTCATTGGCCCGCAGGAGGCGCATCTGGATGAAGGTGATGGTCAGCAGCATCACGAACAACGCCATCGACATCGTCACCGCGTAGCCGAAGTTGAACTCCCCGAACCCCGTCTCGTAGATGTAGAGCGGGAGGACGTTCGACGCGTTCGCGGGCCCACCCTTGGTGGTCACCGCGACCAGGTCGAAGACCTGGAAGGAACCGATCACGGTGAGCACCATCACCATCGCCATGATCGGGCGCAGTAGCGGCAAGGTCAGTCTGGTGAACATCTGGAACTCGTTGGCGCCGTCGATCCGGCCGGCCTCATAGATCTGGTCCGGGATCGTCTGCAGGCCGGCGAAGATGAGGATGGCGTTGTAGCCCATCGACTTCCAGACGCTGATCAGCGCGAGCGAGGGGATCGCCCATTCCGACGAGCCGAGGAACATGATGCTGTGACCGGTCACCGACTTGATCGCGGCGTTGATGATGCCGAGGCCTGGATCGAGCATCCACTGCCAGATCAGCGCGGCGACGACGCCGGAGATGAGGAACGGCATCAGCACCAGGCCGCGGATCGCGTTCGATCCGGTCAGGCGGTGCAGGATCACCGCGGTGAGCAGCGACAAGGTCAGTCCCAGCCCGACCGACAACGCGACGAAATAGACCGTCACCCCGACCGAGTGCCAGAAGACGGAATCGGAGATGAGTTCCCGGTAATTGGACAGCCCGGTCCATACCGGTGGCGTGAGGATTTTGAAGTCGGTGAAACTGAGGTAAATCCCGCGAATCGTCGGATAGGCCGCGAAGAACACGAAACCGACGGCCGCCGGAATGATGAGGACCAGCGCGAGCTTCCAGTCGTTGCGGTGCGCGGGGTTGCTGACCCGCTTTCGCCGGGTGAGCACACGGTTGCCGATGGTCTCGGTGGCTTCGGCGACCATTCTTGGGTGCTCCTCGGACAAGTCGGCTCGGATGCTGGTGTCCCCAGGGGCAACATTCAGACACAGCGCCGGTGGTACAACAACAACGATTTCCGGATGTGCTCGATTCGCTTCGCGGATACAGCCGGCCCCGGCCGTGGGAGAGGTATCATCGCGTCGCGGAGGTTCCGATGGATGTCGAGTTGACGTGGTTGCGGTCCTGGTTGGAGGTGGTCGACTCCGGCGGGTTCGCCCGGGCCGCGGAGCGGATCCACCTGTCCCAGCCGCGCATCTCAGCGCACGTCGCCAGCCTCGAGCGGGCGCTCGGAGTGACCCTGATCGAGCGGCGGATCCGGCCGCTGACCCTCACCGACGACGGCCGGCGCCTGCTCCCCAGGGCCCGGTCGATCATCGCGGCGGTCGACGACACCGTCTCCGACCTGCGGTCGACGGCGGGCGGGGCCGCCGGTCGCCTGACGATCGCCAGCTTCGCAAGTGCGAGCTCGGCGTTTCTCCCGCAGGTTCTGATGGACCTGCGGACAGCCAACCCCTTGGTGGACACGCGCGTGATCGACGGCGATGTCGCGACGATCGAGGCGATGCTGTCGGAGCGGCGCGCCTCGGTCGCGCTCCGGCCGTTCCGGCCCGAGCCGGCGGACCACGGTCTGGAACGCCGCGATCTGTGGCGTGAACCCTTCGTCGTGCTGGCGCCGGCCGGACACCCGATCAGTGAGAACGACGCCGTCAGGCTGGAGGACGTCGCTCGCTTCCCCGTGATCACGATCGGAGATCCGTTCAGCGATCCGCTGCTCGGGTATGAGGCCTCGGCCGCGATGCACTCGGGCCGGATCGAGCCCCTGGTCGGGATCGTGTCGCACCAGCCCACGACGCTCGCGGCGATGGTTCGGGCCGGGCACGGTCTGGGGCTGATCAACGCGCTGGCCACCACGATGGTCCGGCTCGACGATCTCGTCGTACTGGAACTGAGCAGCCCGACTCTGTACCGCGACGTGGGTTTGTGGTGGCACGCGGACAGGCCGCTCAGCCGAGCATCAGAGGCCTTCGTCGAGCTCGCCCTGGCGGCGGATCGTCCGCCAGGCACGCTGCCGATCACAGCGGAGTAGGCCGGCCGTATTCGTTCGACGGATGGGTGACATCTGTAGATCGTCGTTGTGTGGGCGCCACGGGCGGTGGCTGAATGAGGCGGTGGGCTGATCGCGGAGCGCATCGGCCGGGCCGTGATCGAAGGGACATCGCGTGGGAATGCACGACACGGACGCCGCCCAGGGGTTGCTATCGGCGACCCGGGTTGATCTGCCGCCGGGGAACCCGGACTGCTTGATCGAGGCCGTCGAGACATATGCACTGGCTGTTCCCCTGGCCAGGCCGATCGCGGATTCGACCGCTTCGCTGCGGTCGTGGATCGTGCCGGTGGTGGAGATCCGTACCGCTGACGGCCGCGTCGGGACCGGCATCTCCGGTGTGCACCTTGGCCCGGAACTGCTCTGCGACGTGATCACCAACTACTACGCGCCGACTCTGGTCGGCACCGGGTCGGAAGACATTCTCGGGACCTGGAAGCGGCTGTACTGGCTCCCGACCCACTGGCTCGGCCGGCAGGGAACTGTCCACATGGCGCTCGGCATGGTCGACATGGCCCTGTGGGATCTCGCCGCCCAGCGCGCGGGGGTGCCGCTCTGGCGGCTGCTCGGTGGTACCGCCGACGTGATCGAGACCTACAACACGGACGGTGGCTGGTTGAGCCTTGGCATCGACGACCTGGTCCGCGATCTGACGACGCTGATCGATCGCGGCTGGCGGCGGGTCAAGATCAAGGTGGGGTCCCCCGACTGGCGCGAGGACGCGCAACGGATCCGCGCCGTACGGCGGGCCATCGGTGACGGGATCACCTTGATGTGCGACGCGAACCAGCGCTGGGACTTCTCCACGGCGAGGCAGATCCTGCCGGTGCTCGAGGAGGTCGGGATGGACTGGTTCGAGGAGCCGCTGCACGCCGACGACCTCGAGGGACACCAGCGGTTGCAGGCAGCAACGACTGTCGACATAGCGGCCGGGGAGAGCTTGTACTCCTACCATGCGTTCTCGAGTTTCATCGCGGGCGATGCCATCCGGGTCGTGCAGCCGGATGTGACCCGGGTCGGCGGCGTCACCGAGTGGCAACAGATCGCGAGCCAGGCGGGCGGGCGAGGTGCTCGGCTCGTCCCGCACGCCGGCGACATGATGCAGGTCCACCAGCATCTGGTCGGTACGACGCTGGGCGAACCGGAGCCGCTGGTCGAGTTCATCCCGTGGACCCAGCAGGCCTTCAGGGATCGAAGCGTCGTACGGGACGGTTATCTCGAGCGGCCTCAACAGCCGGGAGCCTCGACGGCCATCGATCCGAAAGCCCGCAGGGACTGGCAGATCCGCGGCGTCGGCTCGACGGTCGGCCTGCGCTCCTGAAGCTGTGTCAGCGGACCAAGATTTCCAGGGATTGAGAGGCGAGACATGTCGGAGCAGCAGACACCCGACGGCGACGTCGTGGTGGTCACCGGGGCCGGTCAGGGCATCGGGTACGCGATCGCTGAACGTTTCACGGCCGTCGGTGACACGGTGATCCTCACCGACATCAACGAGCAGACCGGGTCCGAGGCCGCGCGCAAACTCGGTGGCCAGTTCCTCCAGCTCGACGTCAGCGACTCGACGGCGATCGCCCGGACGGCCGATCTGGTGCACCAGCAGTACGGGCGGATCGATGTCCTGATCAACAATGCCGGCATCGCCCACGAGAACGACGCCCTCGACGTCACCGACGAGATCTGGGAGAAGGTGCTCGCCGTCGACCTGCGGGGCAGCTTCGTCGCCTGCCGGGAGTTCGGACGGCACTTCATCCAGCAGGGGCACGGATCGATCGTCAACATCTCCTCGATCGCGGCCTTCATGGGCACGAATCCGGAGTATCACGTCGCGTACGACGTCGCGAAGGCGGGCGTCTCCCAGCTGGCGAGGTCGCTCGCGGTCGAGTGGGCGCAGTACGGCGTGAGGGTCAACGCGGTTGCGCCGGGCCGGACGAGAACGCCCATCCTCGACGGCGTCGGCCTCAGCGATCCGACCCGGATGCAGCAGTGGATCGACCAGATTCCCCAGCGCCGGCTGCTGTCACCCGAGGAGATCGCCGAAGCCGTCTTCTTCCTCGGCAACGGACAGTCCAGCGCGGTGACCGGTCAGACGCTCATCGTCGACGGGGGTCAACTCGCGGCCTGAGCCGCCGCCGGGCGGCGGCCGAGGTGTGCCAGAGTTTGTCCGGTGGAGCTTGACGGCAAGGTGGTGCTGGTCACCGGCGCTTCGTCGGGGATCGGTCGTGCCGTCAGCGTCAGCCTTGCTGCTGCCGGTGCGAAGCTCGTGGTCCACGGGCGCGACGTCGCGCGCACCCGGGACGCTGCCGAGCAGGTGAATGGCGCTGCGGTGGTGGCCGATCTCGGCGACCCACTCGGCGTTCCAGCCCTTGCTGAGCAGGCTCTCGCCGCGCACGGGCGGGTGGACGTCCTGATCGCCAGCGCCGGGCACGGGTGGTCGGGACCGTTCGTCGACATGAGCGACCAGGAAATCAGCGAGCTGGTCACTGTGGATCTGCTTGCCGCCCTCCGGCTCACCAGGCTGCTGCTGCCCGGGATGATTGAGCGGGGAACCGGCTACGTCTTCCTGGTGACGTCCGTCGCGGGACGGACCGGCGTGGCGGGCGAGGCGGTCTATGCGGCGGCGAAGGCGGGGCTGGACGCGTTCGCGGAGAGTCTGCGGCTGGAGTTGGCCGGTACCGGGGTGCAGGTCGGCGTCGTCGTTCCGTCCGCCGTCTCGACGGACTTCTTCTCCACGCGTGGTCGCGCCTACGACCGCTCCGTACCGCGAGCTGTCGGGCCCGAGGTGGTCGCGCATGCCATTGTCCGCGCGATCGAACAGGATCGGGCCGAGATCTGGGTTCCGCGCTGGGTCCGGATCGGCTCAGTCGTCCGAGCAGTGAGTCCGGCCGCCTACCGACGCCTGGCCACCCGGTACGGCGAACCAATCCGATCCACCCCGCCGCCGTCCGACCAGCCGCAGTCCACCCCGCCGCGGGCCGACGAGCCACGGTCCGACCAGCCGCGGTCCGACGAGCCGCAGGCCGGTGCTGGGGTCGTGTTGCCGTCGAGTGATGCGTTTTTCCTGCATGTGGAGAATGCCGGGGCGCCTCAGCATGTTGGTGGGGTGGTGGTGTTCGAGCCGACCACTGACAACGAGGCGCTGTCAGTCGAGCGCGTTCGTGAGATCGTCCGGGGTGAGCTCGAGAGGCTGCCGCGTTTCCGGCAACGACTTGCCCCCACCGCGCGCTGGCGCCGTCCGCGCTGGGTCGACGTCGCCGAGATCGACTGGCACCTGCATGTCAGCGAGCGCCGCTCTCCGAACGGCGACGCCGGCCTGCGGCAGATCGTCGCCGAACTGGCCGAGTCGCCGATGCCGCGCGACCGCCCGTTGTGGCGGATCGTGATGGTGCGCGACGTCAGCCCCGGGCAGTCGGCGATGATCCTGCTCCTGCACCATGCCGTTGCCGACGGCATCGGAACGGTGATCCAGGTACTGAACCTGCTCCGGCCGAGGATCGAGCTACCGACCGCGAACGGCCAAGCGCCCAGCCGCAGACAGTTGACCATGGCAACGATCGCGGGCCTCGCCCAGCTGGCGACGGACGGAGGAGCGGGAGGCGGTTTCGCCGACGCCTCGCGCCGGCGCGAGTTCGCCACCGCCGATCTCGATCTGACCGCCGTACGCCGGGCCGCGACCGCCCGCGGAGTACGGGTGACCGATCTCGTCATCAGCCTGGTCGCCGAGGCCGTTGCCACCACCCACCCCGAAGCCGCCCGTCGCATCGGCGGGCGGCTGCGCGTCGCCGTACCGCTGATGGTGCGCGACTCCAGCGCGGCCGCGGAGATGAACGCGACCGCGGCAGTGATGGTCGACGCCCCGGTCGACGCCCGGCCGATCGAAAACCTGCTCACCGAGGTTGCCCGTCGTACCAAACGTCTCCGAACGCCGACCCGGGCCGTGGCGTCGCGCTTCGTGATGGCGACCGGCCTGCGCGCCCTGCCCGAGCCCTCCGCCGGATGGTTCGCCAGGACCGTCTACGGGCGACGCTTCTTCCACGCGATCGTCTCGAACATGCCTGGCTCCACCGAGCCCTTGTCGATGGACGGCGTCACGATCGCGTCGGTCTACCCGATCCTGCCGCTGGCACCCGGATCACCGATCACCGTGGGCGCCTTGAGCTGGGCCGGAACCCTTGGCATCGGACTGGCCACCGATCCGCTCCTCTTCGACGCGGAGAGCCTTGCTCTCCGGATGAAACTGGCCCTCGACGAGCTCATCTGATCGGCCATACGAGAGCGAGGAAGAGTCGCGCGCGTGAGCGCGGTGAATCCAGTTGGTCACCGAACCGCTCCCGCAATTGCGCGACCCTGTACCGCACCGTCTGGGGATGGATGTGCAGTTCCTCGGCGATCGCGGCCCGATCGCCCATGTGGCGCAACCAGGAGGTCAGTGTCTCGATCAGCCGGATCCGGGCACCCTCCGGCAGTCCGTCGAGCGGCTGCAGCAACTGCGCGCGGAGAGACGCCATCAGCCGCTCGTCGCGATGCACGATGATGCTGTCGAGATGCTCGTCGGCGAACACCGGATCATCGGTCAGGATGCCTTGCTGCTTGAGGCGTACGGCGATCTGCGCGATCACGACGCTGCGGGGCAGGTGTTCCAGCGGGACGGTGTGGCCGACGACCGCGTTGGTGCCTCGCAGCAACCTGCCGAGCTGTTCTCGACGCCCCGGCAGTCCGGGATCGGGAACGATGGCACCGGAGAGCTGTTCGTAGCGGATGGGTAGGGACCCGGCGTCCACGGGCGACAGCACTCGCCGGGCGACGTCGGTGTCGGCGTCGACCAGGACGACGGAGCCGGTCGAGGGGATCGGCCAGCGGGCCCGGGCAGCGGCTTCGCGGATCGCATTCATGCTCGAGCGGTCCGAGAGCAGGAGCTCGGCCAGCTCTTCACGGTTGCGTTCCCGCGCTGATGCGTCCTCACTCTGCTCCAGGACGTAGCCGCGCGCCGAGGCCGAGGACAGCTGGTTGACGAAGTCGAAGACGGCCTCGGCGAGCGCCGCCAGGACCGCGGGCCGCACCTTGAACGCCAGGGCAGTGTCCGAGACGTGCCGCCACGCGGTGCGTGCCCCGAGTTGGTACGCGGTCAGCAGGCGGGTGAGATCCTGCCCGGCCTGCCACTGCCGGCGGCCGATCCGCTCGAACACGATCTGGATCGTCTGCTCGCCTTCGAGCATGTCGTCCCGTGAGGCGGACCGACCGTGCTCGGCCATGTCCAGCAGGCGGTGGATGAACAGTTCCGCGGCCTCGCGCATGCCGCTGGGATTGTCGTCGAGGAAGGCGGCGTACTCCGGCCAGCCGTCCGCCAGCAGGTCCCGTACTTCGGCCAGTAGCTCCGGCAGCCGCGCATCGAGGGCGAACTCCAGTCGCGCCCGGCCCTGCACCGTGTCTGTGCTCATCGCCTACCCGCCGCCCGTCACGCGCTGTCCCACCCGCACCTCGGATTGTACGGTCGTGACAATTTTCGGGTCCAGGAATCACCCCGAGGACCGCAGACCTGGCGCCTGGGACGGTTCGAAGATTGTGGACATGGCCAGTTCACGACACAGGCCGCCCGGCTCGGTTGCCCCGTCGGTTGACGAGGCACTCTGGCAAACCCGCGAAAAAGGCGAGAACTTCCCGGTCGCGCTGCGTTTGCTGCCGCGGAAGCATCGTGAGCATCTGCACGCCATCTACGGCTACGCCCGGATGGTCGACGAGATCGGCGACACCTTCGCCGGAGACCGCACGGTCAGGCTGCACCAGCTGACCGCGGAGCTCGGCACGATCTGGTCAGGTGGCCGGCCGGCAGATCCCGTACTGCGCCGGCTGGCCAGGACCGTGCACGACCGGGAGATGTCGGCCGAGCCGTTCCAGCGCCTGATCAAGGCGAATCTGCAGGACCAGGTCGTCTCGCAGTACGAGACCTTCGATGAGCTCCGCGGCTACTGCGAGTTGTCCGCCGATCCGATCGGCCGGATGGTGCTCGAGGTGTTCGGGCAGTCCACTCCCGAGACCGTCGCCAGCTCCGATCAGGTGTGCACCGCGCTGCAGTTGCTGGAGCACTGGCAGGACGTGGCCGAGGACCGGCGGGCCGGTCGCGTGTACCTGCCGAAGGAGGATCTGCGGGAATACGGCGTACGCGAGGAGGACTTAGACCAGCCGACAGCAAATCCGCAAATGCGCTCGCTGATGCGATTCGAGATCAAGCGGGCCGCCGAACTGCTCGGTGAGGGGTTGGTCGTCGTGCGGCAGTTGCACGGCTGGGGACGAGTCAGCGTGGCCGGGTTCGTCGCCGGCGGACAAGCCACCGCGGCAGCGTTGAGGAAGACGGATGGCGACGTGCTCGGGCGCTCCGCCCGGCCCTCGCGACTGATCACAGCGGTCCGGGTTCTCGGACTGCTAGGCGGGCGGTCGGCTTGATGGGCACGATCGAGCAGGCCTACGCGACTTGTGAACAGATCACCAAGACAGAGGCCGGCAACTTCTACTACGGCATCCGGCTGCTGCCGTCGCCCAAACGGTCCGCTCTCTGTGCGGTCTACGCGCTGGCTCGCCGGATCGACGACATCGGCGACGGCGACCAGGCGATCGGCGCCAAGGAAACCGCGCTGGCCGGAGTCCGCAAGGACCTGGGCAGGCTGGACGACAGCACCGACCCGGTACTGATCGCCGTGAGCGATGCCGCCCGCCGGTACCCGGTACCGCTCGAAGCCTTCGACGAGCTGATCGACGGTGTGCAGCTGGACCTGCGCGACGTCCGGATCGCCGATTTCGACGAGCTGGTGGTGTATTGCCGCCACGTCGCCGGATCGGTTGGCCGGTTGTGCCTGTCGATCTTCGGCAGCAGTACCACCGACCCGCGGACGTCGCTGTTCGCCGACCAGCTCGGGATCGCCCTGCAGCAGACGAACATCCTCCGGGACATCCGGGAGGACCTCGGCAACGGTCGCATCTACCTTCCGCAGGACGAGCTCGACCGGTTCGGCGTGGACCTGTGCGTCGACGACCTCGGCGCGCTGGACGATCCCGCCGGCCGGCTCGCCGCCTACATCCGGTACGCCGCGGCGCGTGCGGGGGACTGGTACTCCCTCGGCCTGCGGCTGGTCCCGCACCTCGATCGACGCAGTGCCGCGTGCTGCCGGGCGATGGCCGGCATCTATCACCACCTGCTCGGCCGCATCGCCGACGATCCGGCGCTCGTCTATGACCAACGGCTATCGCTCAGCGTCGCCCAGAAGGCGCGGGTGGCGGTTACCGCCCTGGCCGGAGGGGGACGGCGATGACGGCCTCGCGGGTCGCGGTCGTCGGAGGCGGCCTAGCCGGCCTCACCACGGCCCTGCGCTGCGCCGACGAAGGCTACGCGGTCACCCTGTTCGAATCGCGTCGCCAGCTGGGCGGGCTCACTTACTCGTTCCAGCGTGACGGATTGTGGATCGACAATGGCCAGCATGTCTTCCTGAACTGTTGCACTGCGTACAAAGGCTTCCTCGAGCGACTGGGAGTCACCGACCAGGTGACCATCCAGGATCGGCTCGATGTCCCGATCCGCAGCGAACTCCACACCCGCGGCGGGCGACTTCGCCGTACCGGGTTGCCTGCTCCTCTGCACCTGGGTTCCACCTTGGCGCGCTACCGCTGGCTTCGGCCGGCGGCCAGGGCGCGAGTGGTCCGCGCAGCCCTGGCGTTGGGCCGGGTCGATCGCACCGATCCCGAGGTCGATCGCGTGTCCTTCGGTGACTGGCTGACCGAGCACGGCCAGGACCAGCGGGCCATCGACACCGTCTGGGACCTCATCGGCATCGCGACCCTCAACGCTCCGGCAGAGCGGGCCTCGCTGGCACTCGCCGCGACGGTCTTCCAGGTGGGCCTGCTCGAGTCCGCCGCCAATGCCGACATCGGCTGGTCCCTCGTTCCTCTCCAGGAGTTGCACGGGGACGCGGCGTACCGTGCGCTGGCGGCGGTCGGCGCGACGATCCACACGCGATGCAAGGTCCGGGAGGTCGTGCCGTCCGGCGACGGCTGGACCGTTGACGGAGCGTCCTTCGACGCTGTCGTTCTTGCGGTCCCACCCTCGGCCGCGGAGGCGCTCGCACCGCCCGAGGCGATCGCGCAGGAGTCAGGCTGGGCAGAGCGGCTCGGCAGTACTCCGATCGTCAACCTGCACGTCGTCTACGACCGGACGGTCCTGGAGGAGCCGTTCGTCGCGGCGGTCGACAGCCCGCTGCAATGGGTCTTCGACCGGACCCGCCAGGCCGGTCTCGCCGAGGGCCAGTACATCGCGGCATCGCTGTCGGCGGCGGACGACCTCGTCGACGAACCGGTCCCGGTACTGCGCGACCGGTTCCTTCCGCACCTGGAACGGCTGCTGCGGATCAGCCCTGACACACGAGTGCTCGAGTTCTTCGTCACCCGGGAGCGCGAGGCGACGTTCCGGCAGCAGCCGGGAACCGTCGGCCTGCGGGCGTCAGCGTTGACTGCCCTGCCCGGGCTCTACCTCGCCGGCGCCTGGACCGATACCGGGTGGCCGGCAACCATGGAGGGCGCCGTTCGCAGTGGAGAGGCCGCGGTGGCCGCACTGTTGGAACGGAGCCCCGCTGATCGGCCCACCGGCCATCGGGAGGCAGTCGTATGACGATCACCGCGGAAACCCTCGACCGTAGTCGGGTCCTCGTCGCGCCGGCACTGCGCCAGGCCGTCGAGCGCCTCGACCCTTTCACCCGCCTGGTCGCCTCGTACCACTTCGGCTGGTCCGACGAACACGGAAAGCCGATCGAGGCCAACCCAGGCAAGACGCTCCGCCCCGCACTCGCCCTGCTCGCGGCCGAAGCCGTCGCGGGGAAGCCCGAACCGGCGTTACCCGGTGCGGTCGCGGTCGAACTGGTGCACAACTTCTCCTTGCTGCACGACGATCTGATGGATCGCGATACCGAGCGTCGCCATCGCAAGACCGTGTGGGCTGTCTGGGGCGACGCGACCGCAGTACTGGCCGGCGATGCGTTGTTGTCCCTTGCTCACGAGGTGCTGGCTGAGGACGATTCGCCGTACGGGCAGGAGGCCGGCCAGGCGCTCGCCATCGCCACTCGCGAGCTGATCCGTGGGCAGGTCCTCGACCTCGCCTTCGAACGCCGGGACGACGTCACGCTGGACGAATGCCTCGACATGGCGGGCGGGAAGACCGGCGCGCTGCTCGCGGTCAGTGCCGCGATCGGAGCCATCCTGGTCGGCGCGCCTCAGCCGGTCGTGTCGGCGCTGTCCAGGTTCGGCGCGGAGCTGGGGATGGCGTTCCAACTGGTGGACGACCTGCTCGGGATCTGGGGATCGCCTGCTGTCACAGGCAAACCGGTGTTCTCCGATCTGGTCGCGCGCAAGAAGACGCTGCCGGTCACCTGGTCGCTGGACCACGGCGGCCTGGCCGGACGCGAGCTAGCCGCCTGGCTGGCCCGCGACGGCAACCCGACCGATGAAGAACTCCGGTACGCCGCTGAGCTGATCGAGCGCTCAGGTGGTCGCGACTGGGCGCTCCGCGAAGCCCGCGAACGGATCGGCCTGGCCGAGCAGGCGCTCGACGACGCCGGCCTCGACGCCATCGTCCGGAACCGCCTCGGCGAGGTCGCCCGCTTCGTGATCGAGCGCCAAGCATGA
>NZ_DASRXP010000318.1:0-14197 GCF_035687465.1 Kribbella sp. | reverse complement strand
ACCCCGATCGCCGAGGGCAGCCCGGTCGTGGTCTGCAACCTGCCGACCGCCGAGCTGGTCAAGGGTGGCGCGAACGCCTTCCTGGCAACGAAGATCTCGTTCATCAACGCCCTCGCGGAGATGTGCGACGCGAGCGGCGCGGACGTCACCCAGCTCGCGGACGCGCTCGGTCACGACAAGCGGATCGGCCGCGGCATGCTCAACGCCGGGCCCGGCTACGGCGGCGGCTGTCTACCGAAGGATCTGCGCTCGTTCATGGCACGGGCCGGCGAGCTCGGCGTGGAAGAGGTCATCACGCTGCTCCGCGAGGTCGACGACATCAACCAGCACCGCCGCGCGCGGATCGTGGATGTCACGCACGAACTGCTCGGAGCCGAGTGGGTCGGTCGCAACGTCACCGTGCTCGGCGCCGCATTCAAGGCCGGCACCGATGACGTCCGCGACTCGCCCGCACTCGACGTGGCCGGCCGGATCCAGTTGCACGGCGCGACCGTCACCGTGTTCGACCCGGAGGCGATGGAGAACGCCCGGCGCGTCCGGCCGACCCTCCGGTACGCCGCGTCGGCGGCTGAGGCCTGCGAGGGCGCTCACCTGGTCCTGCACCTCACCGAGTGGCCCGAGTTCCGCGAACTCGACCCGGCCGCACTCCGCGGCGCAGTGGAGAACCCGGTGATCGTCGACGCCCGCCTCTCCCTCGACGCCACCAAATGGCGCGCCGCCGGCTGGCTCTACCGAGCCCCCGGCAAGCCTTAGAACCCATTACGTCCGAAGAACTGGAGGGCCTGCCCCTCGGTTCTTCGGACGTAAGCCTTCAGATGACGGTGGCGTTGCGGAGGACGGGGCGGGTGAGGGCTACGGCGCCGAGGATGATCGAGCAGATCGAGATGCCGAGGCAGACGCCGGTGATGCCCACGCCGTTCAGGTCCGAGAGGGAGCCGAGCACCGGGTTCATCACGACCAGCGCGAGGCTCTGACACAGCACCACGACCGACTGCAGCCGCGACTGGTACTCACGCTCGACCGAGTTCATCAGCAGCGGGAGCACGTGCCCGGTGAAGGTGCCGACGCCGATCCCGCTGACCACCGCGGCCGCGATGGTCAGCGGCAGTGGATCCAACGAGGACAACCCCAGTACGCCGACTCCTGCCAGCAGTAGCCCGAGTGCGGCGACCAGGCCGGGTCGCTTGAACGCGCCACGGGTAAGGATCCGCAGCGCGATCACGCCCACCCCTAGGCTCCGGCTGGCGATCAGCAGCCCCGCGGTCGCCGCGTCCCACTCGTGATCCCTTGCCAGCAACGGAAGCAGCAGCGCGTCCATCGGCATCAGCAGCCCGGCGGCCAGGGTCATCGTGATCAGCAGAGCCCGGGTCAGCGGCCGGCTGAAGGCCATCCGTACGCCGTCCGCGATCGACCGGAACATCCCCGTCGTGATCTTGCCGTGCGGTTCCGTGGTGCCTCGCAACGCCAGCAGGACGCCGATCATCACCGCGAACGTCAGCGCGTCGAACCCCGCCGCCGCCGTCAGTCCGGCCCAGTTCACCAGTACGCCGCCGACCGCGGTACCGCTGACCGCGAAGACCACACCGGTGACCTGGAAGCTGGCGAGTGCGCGCGGCACCTGCTCCGGCGGAACCAGCAGGCGCGGCATCGAGCGGGACGAGGGCAGGAAGAACGCGTCGATCACGCCGACGACGAGCGCGGTGACGAGCAGCAGTGTGACCGGCTCATCGATCGCGAGGGTGACGGGCACCAGGGTCGTGGTGACCACGAACATCGCCGTACAGCTGGCCAGCAGCACCTTGGGCGCGCCGAAGCGGTCGCCGACGGCACCACCGATCAACAACAGCGCGGCCCTCGGTGCCGCGGCCAGGAGGAGTACCAGTCCGGCGGTCCGGCCACCGTGCTGGCTGGCGGACCAGCCGATCGCGAACGTCATCGTCAGGTCGCCGAGGAGGGACACAGCGGCGCCGAAGAGCCAGATCCAATAACGGACCGGGATGCGCTGCGTATCCGGTTCAGCGGGCGGAGTCACGATCGACGACCTTAGACGACATTGGGTGGGAACTCACGGCTACCCGCCCCAGGGTGGTGGAAAACCGACGCGGGTCAGCCTTTACGCAGCTCTGCCGCGCCGTCACGGACAGTGCTGCCCTTGGCCCGGGCCAACTCGCCCAGGGCATCCTGATAGGCGAGCATCCGGTCGCGCAGCTTCTCGTCGTACGCCGCCAGAATCCGGACGGCGAGCAACCCCGCGTTCTTGGAGTTCCCGATCGACACAGTGGCGACCGGAACCCCGGCAGGCATTTGCACGATGGACAACAACGAGTCCATCCCGTCGAGGTACTTCAGCGGCACCGGCACCCCGATCACCGGCAACGGCGTCACCGCGGCGAGCATGCCCGGCAGATGCGCGGCGCCACCGGCCCCGGCGATCAGCACCTTCAGCCCTCGCTCGTGCGCTGACCGCCCGTAGTCGATCATCTCCACCGGCATCCGGTGGGCCGAGATCACATCTGCCTCAAAAGGCACCTCGAACTCGACACAGACCTCGGCCGCGGCCTTCATGGCCGGCCAGTCGGAATCCGAGCCCATCACGATTCCCACGCTCATGCTGCCCTCATTCGTCGATCGTGCCGGTCAGGTACGCCGCCGCATGCCGGGCGCGCTCGCGGACCTCCTCGAGATCGTCACCGTAGGCCGTCACGTGCCCGACCTTGCGCCCGGGCTTCACGGACTTCCCGTAGAAATGAACCTTCAGCCCAGGGTCCCTTGCCATGCAGTGCAGCAGGCCGAGATGCATGTCCTCGACATCACCACCGAGGACGTTCACCATCACCGTGTACGGCGCCCGCGCGGCCGGTGATCCGAGCGGAAGATCCAGTACTGCGCGCAGGTGGTTCTCGAACTGACTCGTGACAGCGCCTTCGATCGACCAGTGCCCGGTGTTGTGTGGCCGCATCGCCAACTCGTTCACCAGCAACCGGCCGTCACGCGCCTCGAACATCTCGACCGCGAGGATGCCCACCACGCCCAGTTCGCCGGCGATCCTGAGGGCCGTCTGCTGGGCCTGAACCGCCTTCTCGGGGGCCAGGTCCGGCGCCGGCGCGGTCACCTCGACACAGATCCCGTCCCGCTGCACGGACTCCACGATCGGATAGGCGACAGCCTGGCCGTGCGGGCTGCGCGCCACGATCGCGGACAGCTCACGGACGAAGTCCACCTTCTCCTCGGCCAGGATCGGGACACCGGCGCTGAAGGCCACGGCGACCGCCGGGTCGTCGGGCCCTTCGGCCACCCAGACGCCCTTGCCGTCGTAGCCGCCTCGAGTGGTCTTCAGGATGATCGGGAAGCCGTTCGTGCGCTTGGCGAAGTCTGTGACGTCTTCCGGGGTGGCGACCACCTGATGAGCCGGCGACGGAGCGTCGATGGTGTCCAGCCGCTGCCGCATGACGGCCTTGTCCTGGGCGTGCACGAGGGCGTCGGGGCCAGGCCGGACCTTGACACCGTCGGACTCCAGTTGGCGCAGCAGGTCGGTCGGTACGTGCTCGTGGTCGAAGGTGACCACATCGGCCTCGGCGGCGAAGCGTCGTACGGTCTCGGGGTCGCGGTAGTCGCCCACGGGGGCGTCGGCGACTGCCTGGGCCGCTGAGACGGCCGGGCCCTCCGCGAGCACCCGCAGCTGGATGCCCAGCGCGATGGCCGCTTCCTGCGTCATCCTGGCCAGCTGGCCGCCCCCGACCATGCCCACCACGGGCGTCCCTACCGGCAGATCTTTGCGCTCGAACTTCACACGCCGGAGCCTAATGTGCTTACAACATGCCGGCGCCGGGGGGCCAGACGGCACGCGGGGGATTTTCGTCTCAGACCTGTCGCCGGGTACGGTGGAGAGCCCCTGACCAGTCGTCCGTGTTCACAGAGAGTCCTCCGGTCCGTTGAAGATCGTCACCACGCTGTACCGCCAGGTCGAGCACCTGGTGCACGAAGTGGCCAAGTTCGGGCTGGTCGGTCTGCTCGGCATGGTCGTCGACCTGCCGATCTACAACTGGCTGGTGTTCGACCGCCCACTCGTGATCTTCGGTGAGCACGGTAACGGCATGCTGCACGACAGACCGCTGACCGCGAAGGTCATCTCGGTCTCGATCGCCACCATCGCGACGTACCTGGGCAACCGGCACTGGACCTGGCGGCACCGTGAGCGCAGCGGCCTGCACCGCGAGTACGTGCTCTTCTTCGTGCTGAACGGCATCGGCATGCTGATCGCGGTCGGCTGCCTGGGCATCTCCCGGTACCTCCTGAATCTGCACGGCCCGGTGGCCGACAACATCGCCACCAACGTGATCGGCCTGGGCCTCGGCACCTTGTTCCGTTTCTGGTCCTACCGCAAGTGGGTCTTCCGCGACGAGCTCGCCCTCGACGAGGCCGAGCACCACCCCAAGGCCCCGGACTCCCCCGCCGAACTCGACGCCGAATCCACCGGCGACCTCCCCGCCATCCGCTGAGTCACGCGGTTCCTGACAAGCAGGCGGCGCCGCCCCGAGCCGGGGCGGCGCCGTTCGGTCGTTTCAGCGGCGGTCGTTGTCGTCTGAGCTGAAGAGGGTTTCGGCGTCGGGCTCGGGGGCCGGGCGGCGGCGTTGGTGCTCGGGTGGGGCTTCGTCGTCCAGGATGCCGTCGCCGGGCTTGCCCTCGGGGCCGCCGAAGAGCAGGTCGGACATCTGCAGGTGCATGTGCTCGACGTGCGGGACGTCCGGCAGGATCACCTGACCGCGCTCGCCGGCGGACTCGATCGCCAGTGTGCCGCAGCCGAGGACCCGGTCGATCAGGCCGTGCTCGTAGGACACGTCGTTGATCCGCATCAGCGGGATGTCCCGCCCGGTCCGGGTCAGGATCCCGTGCCGGGTGATCAGCCGCCGGTTCGTCAGCGTGTAGGACGAGAAGAACCAGTTCAGGAACGGTTTCGCGCCGAACACCAGCAGGACGCCGATCCCGACCACCCCGATCGCGATCCGGGCCGGGGTCTGCAGGCTGCCGTCCGGTACCACCGCGGCCAGGAACCCGCCGCCGGCCGCCACCACGAGCAGCAGGAAGACGGGGAAGATGAGCGCCTTCCAGTGCGTCCGGGTGCTGACGACGATGTATTCGTCCTCACCCAACAATTTCGCCGAGATCGCCATGGCCCCAGTGTCACAGTTCGCAGGGCCGCTTGTCGCGGCTCGACACGTGTGCCTGATCGTGCACCGGTTTAATGCTGTACAAACTGGATACTGTCCGCCAGGATGCGCGGGGGGTGACATCGTCGTCACTGGGGGCTAGGCGAAGAGGGAGCCGTGATGGGCATCTTGTCGGTACTCGATCGGGAGCACACCATCGCGCCGCCGGGCTACAGCCGCTGGCTGATCCCGCCGGCCGCTCTGGCAGTCCACCTGTGTATCGGGCAGGCGTACGCGACCAGCGTCTACAAGACGTCGCTGATCAAGCATTTCGACACCAGTCAGACCGCGATCGGGGTGATCTTCAGCATCGCGATCGTGATGCTGGGACTGTCCGCCGCGATCGGCGGCACCTGGGTGGAACGCAACGGCCCGCGCAAGGCGATGTTCGTCAGCGCCTGCTTCTGGGCCTCCGGCTTCCTGGTCGGTGCCCTCGGCATCGGTACCGGCCAACTCTGGCTGGTCTATCTCGGCTATGGCTTCATCGGCGGCATCGGGCTCGGCATCGGCTACATCTCGCCGGTCTCGACGCTGATCAAGTGGTTCCCGGACCGGCCGGGACTGGCCACCGGCCTGGCGATCATGGGCTTCGGCGGCGGTGCCCTCGTCGCCAGCCCGGCATCGCGCCAACTGCTGTCCCTGTACGACGACGGCTACGACCCGAACGTCTCCACCTCCGTGGCCGGTGGCGGTGCCCTGGTCGCGTTGTTCCTCACCCTCGGGATCGCCTACTTCATCATCATGATGTTCGGGGTGTTCAACATCCGGGTCCCCGCCGACGGCTGGAAGCCGGCCGGGTTCGATCCCTCGCAGGTGAAGGCGAAGGCCCTCGTCACCACCGCGAACGTGTCGGCCGCGAACGCGATCAAGACGCCGCAATTCTGGTGCTTGTGGGTGGTACTGCTCTGCAACGTCACCGCGGGCATCGGCATCCTGGAGCAGGCCAGCCCGATGATCCAGGACTTCTTCCGCGGTGCGGACGGCAAGTCCACGGTCGCGGTCGCGGCGGCTGCCGGCTTCGTCGGGTTGCTGTCGATCTTCAACATGGCCGGGCGGTTCGTCTGGTCGTCGACGTCGGACGTGATCGGCCGCAAGCCCATCTACGCGATGTACCTCGGGGTCGGCATCGTCGCCTACTTCCTGCTGGCCACGGTCGGCCACAACAGCACGGCGATCTTCGTCCTGCTCGCCGCGGTGATCCTGTCCTTCTACGGCGGCGGTTTCGCCACCGTCCCGGCGTACCTGCGGGATCTCTTCGGGACCTACCAGGTCGGCGCGATCCACGGCCGGCTGCTGACCGCGTGGTCGGTCGCCGGGGTCGCCGGACCCCTGATCATCAACGGATTCCTCGACCGGGAAGGGAAACCGGGCACGCTGACGGCCGAGGCGTATCGCCCGGCGCTGTTCACCATGGTCGGCGTGCTGGCGATCGGCTTCGTCGCTAACCTGCTGATCCGCCCGGTCGCGAATCGGTTCCACGAACAGGCCGCCACCACGACAGCAGCGGAGGCAACGAAATGAATCAGACACCCCGCCTTGTCGTCTCCTGGCTGCTGGTCGCCGCCCTGCTCGGCTACGGCATCGTCCAGACCCTCATCACGGCCGCGAAACTCTTCACGAATTAGTGCGTAGATGGGTCACGTCGCCGGCGGCCAGCGGACGCGGGCCGTCGGCGGTGTCGACTATCAGCCGGCCGTCAGTGTCGAGGTCGGTGGCGGTGCCCTCCAGGAACGTTCCGTCCGGGAGTTCGACCCGTACGGATCGCCCGAGGGTGGCGGAGAGTTCGCGGTAGTCCGGCAGGATCACCGCGGGGTCGCCGTCGGCGTCCACCCAGGCCTGGTAGCGCGTAGCCAACTCCCGGAGAACGGCAGCCATCATCGTGGCCCTGTCCGTGGTGAGAGCGACCTCGAGCAGCAACGACGTCGCAGCCGGATGTGGTCGCTCATCCTGGCGCAGGGTGACGTTGAGCCCGATCCCCAAGACAGCCGCCGGCCCGTCGGCGGTATCAACCCGCTCCAGCAAGATCCCGGCTAGCTTCCGGTCGTCCACCAGTACGTCGTTGGGCCATTTCACCTGCGCCGGGATCTCCCCGACGCGGCGTACGGCCGAGGCAACGGCCAGGGGCACCAGGAGACCCAACCAGGGCCACCGGATAGCCGGAACCCGGACTGGGCGCAGCAGAGCCGACATCAGTAGCGCCGAGCGAGCCGGAGTGGTCCACGTGCGCCCCAGCCGTCCACGTCCCGACGACTGGTACTCCGCGGCCACCACAAGGCCTTCAGCGGCCCCAGCACGCGCTGCATCGGCCACTACCGCGTTGGTCGACTCTGTCTCCGTCAGTACGTCGA
Source organism: Kribbella sp. (assembly GCF_035687465.1). Classification (NCBI taxonomy): domain Bacteria; kingdom Bacillati; phylum Actinomycetota; class Actinomycetes; order Propionibacteriales; family Kribbellaceae; genus Kribbella; species Kribbella sp. The sequence goes on along the minus strand of NZ_DASRXP010000318.1, from coordinate 6,642 downwards.
TCTGGGTCCACAGCGCACCGGGTTTCACCAGGCGGCCCCGCAGGAACGCAGCGTCGAGCGGCGGCCGGTCGAGATCGTCGAACATCAGCCGGTGTTCTGCAGACCGGCGGCAACTCCCGACACGGTGAGCAACAGCAACCGGCGGGTCCGGACGATCTGCTGCTCGTCCAGCGAGTCATCGGTACGAAGTGTCCGCAGGGCTCGCAGTTGCAGGTAGCTCAGCGCATCCACATAGGGATTCCGCAACTCGACGGCCCGTCCCAGCACCCGGCGGCCACTCAGCAGCCGGTCCCCGCCGAGCACCGCCAGCACCCAGTGCGTGGTCAGCGCGTGCTCGTCCAGCATCAGCTGTGTCAGGTCCGGCCGGCTCCCGAGCTCCAGGTACCGCCCGAGGATGCGCCGGTCCGTCTTGGCCAGCGACATCTCCGCGTTCTCCAGCATCACCTGGAACAGCGGCCAGTTCTTGTTCGCATCCTGCAGTACTGCGACATCGCCCACCGCGGCCAGCGCCGACCCCAGGCCGTACCAGCCCGGCGCGTTCACCCGGGCCTGGGACCAGGCGAACACCCACGGGATCGCCCGCAGGTCTTCCAGCGACGACACCGCGACACCGCGGCGCGCGGGGCGGGACCCGAGCGGCAACTGCCCCAGCTCCTCCAGCGGAGTCACCCGGCCGAACCACTCCGCGAAGCCGTCTGCCCTGACGAGCCGGTGGTACGCAGTACGGGCGGCTTCGTCCAGGGTCTTCTCCACGACAGCGAAACGCTCCGCGGCAACGGCTGCACGCTCCTCGACGGCCGGAGTCGAGGCCAGCAAGGTCGCGGCCGTCACCTGCTCGATGTGGCGCTGGGCGATCGCCGCGTTGCCATACCGGGCCGGGATCGCCTCACCCTGCTCAGTGAGCTTGAAGCGCCCACCCACCGACCCAGGCGCCTGAGCCAGTACTGCGCGGTTCGCCGGGCCACCGCCACGGCCGAGAGCACCACCGCGACCGTGGAAGAGGGTCAACCGAACCGCATTGCGCTGGGCCCAAGCGGTGATCCGCGCCTGCGCGTCGTACAGGGCCAGCGTGGCCGAGACCGGGCCGACGTCCTTGGCCGAGTCCGAGTAGCCCAGCATGACCTCGAAGCGCCGATCATTGGCGGTGAGGCGGTGCCGGACCCGGGTGAGCTGGATCGCGTTGTCCAGCACCTCCACAGAGTTCTGCAGGTCCTCGCCGGTCTCGAACAGCGGCACTACGTCCAGCTCGATCTGCCGGCCGTCAAGGGCGGCGTCGGCCAGCTCGTAGACGGCTGCGAGGTCCCCGGCGTTACGGGTGAACGACACGACGTACCGGCGGCATGCCTCCGGACCGAAGCGCTGCTGGATCTGGCCGATCACGCGCAGCGTGGCCAGGACTTCCTCTGTCTGGTCGGAGAGCTCGCCACCGCTCAGCACCTCTTCGAGTGCCTTCGCGTGCACTGACGAGTGCTGCCGGACCTCCAGCTCGGCCAGGTGGAACCCGAACGAGCTCACCTGCCAGATCAGCTGCTGCAGTTCGCCGTACGCCTGCCGCGGTGCGCCCGCGGAAACCAGGGAGTCCTGCAGCACCTTGAGCTCATGCAGGAAGTCGCCGGCGCGGGGATAGCCGAAGTCAGCATCCCGGGCGCGGGTGGCAGCCAGGCGTCGCGCTGCGAGTAGCAGGAGCTGCCGGTGCGGCTCGGCGGGCGACCTGGTCTCGATGTCCGCGATCAGCTCGGGGTTGACCGCCCGGGCGTCCTCCAGGATCCGCCGTACGGGCGCCGAAGGCGGGGTTGTCGCCGCGTCCAGGGTCAGCGCCCGGCCGAGCTGATCAGTCGCCTGCTCGAGCGCACGCAGTACGTGGTCGGCCTGGATCTGCATGGCCTCGCGGGTGATCGCGGCGGTCACGTTCGGGTTGCCGTCGCGGTCGCCGCCGATCCACGAACCCAGCCGCACGAACGGCGCCACCACCGGCTGCTTGGTGCCGGCGGCCTCCCCGGCCAGCGCGTCGTCCAGCCGCCGGTAGACGTTGCCGACGACGTCGAACAGCACCTCTTCGAACACCGCCATCGCCGACCGGACCTCGTCCAGCGGGGTCGGCCGGCTGGTCCGCAGCTGCGACGTACGCCAGAGGATGTCGACCTGCTCGACCAGCCGCCGTCTGTTCTCCGCCAGCTCGGCGTCACCGGCCCGCGGGTCGCTCCGCTCCTCCAACAGCGTCGAGATCCGCCGGATGGTCGCCAGTACGGCGCGACGCCGGGCCTCGGTGGGATGCGCGGTCAGGACCGGGCGGAACTCCAGCCCGTTGAGCAGGGCCCGGGCCTGCTGTTCCCCGCTGTCGGCGGAGATCTGCTCGACCGCCTGGGCGAGCTCCGACACCGCCGGAGCGTCGCTGGTCCGGTCGCGCTCACGCAGTACCCGGGCGCGATGCAGTTCCTCGCTGAGGTTGGTCAGGTGGAAGTAGCAGGTGAAGGCCCGGGCGACGTCCTCGGCGCGTTCATGCGGCCAGGAGGCGACCAGGTGCTCGGCGGCGGCACCGTCGCCCGCGATGGTCAGTTCGCGCAGCTTCTCGACGTCGTCCAGGAGCGGCTGACCGGCGTACTCGACCAGAACGCGGCCCAGGATCTCGCCGAGCAGGCGCACGTCGGCACGCAGTTCCTCGGGGACTTCGAAACGTGCGCGGGTGCGGGTGCGGGCGTTCGCCTGACTGCCGGTCTCGGTCACGTTCGCCCACGATATCCGTGGCCGCCCAGTCTCGCCTCATGGTCCGCCCTGTGGAAGCAGATCGTGACCGGCTGTTCAGGTGCCGCTCAGACGGCGCCGAAGCCTCCGCCGACGAGCTGGGAGACCACCTTGGCCAGCTCGGCCGGGGTCCGTTCGGTGCCGTCGACCACCAGCATCCGGGCGCAGCTCTCGGTCATCGAGGCCAGCATCTCGGCCAGCACCGGCAGGTTCGCGTCCGGATCGGTGACACCGGGCAACGATTGCACAAGGGTCAGCCGGAGGCCCTCGACCAGAAACGCCCGCGCCGCCCGGACGCGGTCGGCCACCACCGGCGCGGCGCCGTACTGCGCGCCGAAGACGATCCGCCACGACATCGGTGACTTCGCGGCGGTCTCCAGGAACGCGGTCAGGCCGTCGAGTACGTGCTCCTCGGGCGTCCCGACGGTCGGCTCGGCCGGCAGCGCGGCCATGATCGAGAGCACCAGGTGCTGCTCCTCGCGGCCCAGCAACGCCAGCAACAAGTCGTCGCGGTTCGCGAAGGAGGCGTAGATCACCGGCTTCGTGACGCCGGCCGCCTCCGCCACGGACTGCATCGTCGTACCGGCATAGCCGCGCTCGGAGAACACCTCGAGAGCGGCGTCCAGGATCATCGGGCGGCGGCGCTCCGGACCCAGGTGCGCGGCTCGGCGGCGAGGTTCCGCAACCGCGTCTTCGGGGCTGACCACTTGACAAACCTACCAGGTCGTAGGAAATTCCTACGGTCTGGTAGGAACTGCCCGGGAGGTCACCGAATGGCCGAGCGTGGCAGCGCCCGCTGGCTCGAAACGGACGACCTGGCCGCTCTGGATCTGCTCGAACTGGCCCGGCTGGTCGACCGGACCTCGGAGCGAGAGCTCCGGCATCGGCTCATCGGGGGAGTGCGAGAGGTCGCGTTGCGCGAGATCTTTCGCCGGATGCCGGAGTACCTCCGCCCCGCGAGGGCCGAGGGGTTCGACGCCGTCGTCGCCTGGCAGATCACCGGGGCGGGCGGCGGTGGCGTGGACGAGTACCGGATCAGGGTCAGTGACGGCCGCTGCCGGTTGCTGACGGACCACGCGGAACCGCCGGCCATCTCGGTCCGCACCGACGCGGCCACCCTGCTGAAGATCGTCACCGGCAACGAGGACCCCGTCACCGCGGTCCTGAAACAACGCCTGTCGGTCCGCGGCGACCTAGCCCTCGCCGCCCGCCTCACCAAACTCTTCGCCGTCGGCCCACACTGAGCACCTCAACGCTCGTTCCGCTCAGGAGGTCCGGCTCCTCGGGGACCGGCGGGTCTCGCGGGCTGCTCAGCCGTCTGTGGCGCGTTAGCTCCCTGACTACCGGGCGTCGGCGAGAGCTGCGGGTCGAGGATGTGCGCCACCGAGGCTCCGGCGCGGGCCCGGCAGCGCTGGACCTCCTGCTCCGCCGTCACGCTGGCTACCTCGACCGCGTCAGCCCCTCTGTCGATGGAGTCCCGCCGCTCCCCTCGGGCGTCCCACTCGTCGCGGCCCGGACCTCTGTCCGCGAAGGCCTTCTCCAGGCGTCCCGCCACCAGTTCGGTGACCGCCTCCTGGTCCTTCGGCGACAGAGCCGTGGAACCCATCGCTGCCCTCACCAGCATGTCGGCAGCGACCGGACCGGCCCCGCCCCAGCCGGCGCCCGCCAGAGTGCGCAGTACGTCGCCCTCGCCGCGGCCTGTCCTCGCACTGATGCTGACGGCCAGCGATCGCGCCGCGGCCCCGTCACCGACCATCGGCGGCTCCGGCGCATGGCCGAGCTGCTCCGCCCCACCTTCGGGGAGGAGCTTCTGCAGGAGTCGCGGCATCGCCTGCTCCGCGTAGGCACCGTTGACGGACATCGACAGGATGGCGGATTCCCTCCCGCCGGGGTGCTGCCCGTCCGCCTCCAGGTTGGTCGCGCATTCCTCCACCAGCGCGGTCATTCCGCGCCGGATGAGCGGGCGCTGGTCCTCGGCCGCGGGGCCGGGCGCGAGTCTGGCGGGAATGTCGCGGTTGACGGCCAGCGGCTCGATCAGCCTCCGGACGCCGCTCGAGATGTTCGGCAGTCGGACCGGGGACCAGCCGTCGGTGTCCTCGACGACCAGACGGTGGATGGTACGGATGAGTTCGTCGACATCGGCGTCGGCCACGCGGAGAAGGTACCGGCCGGCGGGTTCAGACGTGACCCTGCGGCGGATGTCACAGCACGCTCAGTGGCCGGGGAAGTTAGGCTGCGCGCTTATGGGAGAGACCGTGAACATCCACACCACCGCCGGGAAGCTCGCGGATCTGGAGCACCGGCTGGACGAGGCTGTGCACGCCGGGTCCGAGCGAGCGGTGGAGAAGCAGCACGCGCGGGGCAAGAAGACCGCCCGCGAGCGGATCGCGCTGCTGCTGGACGAGGGGTCGTTCTCCGAGCTGGACGAGTTCGCGCGGCACCGGTCGACCTCCTTCGGCATGGACGCCAACCGCCCGTACGGCGACGGCGTGGTGACCGGCTTCGGCACCATCGACGGTCGCCAGGTGTGCGTGTTCGCACAGGACTTCACCGTCTTCGGCGGTTCGCTGGGTGAGGTGTTCGGCGAGAAGATCGTCAAGGTGATGGACCTGGCGATGAAGATCGGCTGCCCGCTGATCGGCATCAACGACTCCGGCGGCGCCCGGATCCAGGAAGGCGTCGTGAGCCTCGGCCTGTACGGCGAGATCTTCCGCCGCAACGTCCGCGCGTCGGGCGTGATCCCGCAGATCTCCCTGATCATGGGCCCGTGCGCCGGTGGTGCGGTGTACTCCCCCGCCGTCACCGACTTCACCGTGATGGTGGACGAATCGTCGTACATGTTCATCACCGGGCCGGACGTGATCAAGACCGTCACCGGCGAGGACGTCACCCAGGAGGAGCTCGGCGGCGCCCGGACGCACAACACCAAGTCCGGTAACGCCCACTACCTGGGCAGCGACGAGGAGGACGCGATCGACTGGGTCAAGGCCCTGGTCTCGCACCTCCCGCAGAACAACCTCGAGGACCCGCCGGTCTACGACTCCCCGGCCGATCTGGAGGTCACCGAGACCGACCTGGCGCTGGACACGCTGATCCCGGACTCACCGAACCAGCCGTACGACATGCACACGGTGATCGAGGCGGTCGTCGACGACGGGGAGTTCCTCGAGGTCCACGCGCTGTTCGCGCCGAACATCCTGGTCGGCTTCGGCCGGGTCGAGGGCCGTCCGGTCGGCGTGGTCGCGAACCAGCCGATGCAGTTCGCCGGCACGCTCGACATCGACGCCTCGGAGAAGGCGGCCCGGTTCGTCCGGACCTGCGACGCGTTCAACGTGCCGATCCTGACGTTCGTCGACGTGCCGGGCTTCCTGCCGGGCACCGACCAGGAGTGGAACGGCATCATCCGCCGCGGCGCGAAACTGATCTACGCGTACGCCGAGGCGACCGTGCCGATGATCACCGTGATCACCCGCAAGGCGTACGGCGGCGCGTACGACGTGATGGGGTCGAAGCACCTCGGCGCCGACATGAACATCGCCTGGCCGACCGCGCAGATCGCGGTGATGGGTGCGCAGGGTGCGGTCAACATCCTGCACCGGCGGGAACTGGCAGCAGCCGCCGAAGCCGGTGAGGACACTGAGGTGACCCGGCTGCAGCTGATCACGGAGTACGAAGACACCCTGGCGAATCCGTACATCGCGGCCGAGCGCGGCTACGTCGACGCGGTGATCAAGCCGAGCGAGACCCGCTCCGAGATCATCCGCGCCCTCAGCAGACCCCACCGCACCTCCGGCCCAATCGCAGCCCTCTAGTTACGGGTGGGCGCTGGCGCGCCAGCGGCCGGGGCCTGGGTGGAGGGGGCGGCGGACGTTGCGCCAGTAGGAGGCCCAGTCGCTGGCT
>NZ_DASRXP010000317.1:0-20494 GCF_035687465.1 Kribbella sp. | reverse complement strand
TGCGGGTGCTGGAGGCCGAGGGGTTCCTCGATGTGGTGGCCCGGCGGGGTGCTTTCGTGGCGAAGTTGTCGGCTCGGCAGGCTGATGATCTCTTTCATGTCCGGCTGGCGCTGGAACCACTCGGTGCGCGGCTCGCGGCGTCGGTCGGGGATCCGGAAACCGCTTTGCTCGAACGCTCCTGGGCGATTCTGGACCTGGTCCGCGAGCACGGGCCGGACCACGATGTCGACGACCTCGCCGACCTGCACACCGAGTTGCACTCGCTGATCTTCGAGATGACCCGGAACAATTATCTGATCGCGATCGCGATCCCGATGGTGAAGCGCGGCCAGTGGTTGCTCCGGCAGAGCGCGCCGCTGCAGAACCCGGCTGCCTGGACCGAGCACGACGGCCTGATCCGGGCGATCGAGGCCGGTGACCCCGATCTGGCGGAGGCGGCGGCCCGTCATCACGTACTGCGGGTCCGCAACTCGCTCCGCCCCCACCTCGACCCTGCCTGAGCACCGCCCGACGGGTCTCGTATACAAAACGGGCTCTGTGGCAGAGTCGGGGAGGTGACGGAGGTCCAGGTACCGGTCGAACTGCTTCCCGGTCTGCGGCGTGCGCGTGATGTTGCCGACCGCAACTACGCGGAGCCGCTCGACCTGGACGAACTCGCTGCCGCGGCCGGCGTCTCGAAGTACCACTTCCTGCGGTGTTTCGCGGCCGAGTACGGCGAGACGCCGATGCAGTACGTGGCCCGGAGAAGGATCGAGCGGGCCACGGATCTGCTCCGGGCGACCAACCTGACGGTGACGGAGGTGTGCGGGCTGGTCGGGTACAGCAGTCTCGGGACGTTCTCCCGGCGGTTCACCGAGTTGGTCGGGATCAGCCCCTCGGAGTACCAGCGAACCCAGGTAGGTGCGCGGATCCCCGGCTGTTTCGTGTTCATGCTGGGACTGAACTCCGCAATTCCGGAGAAGCCACCCGGGCTCCGCGAACCGTAGCGTCGTACCGGCAGGCAACGACGAGGAGGAACCTTGATCACCAACGTGCACCTGGTCACGGTCTACGTGAACGACATCGACGAGTCGAAGGCGTTCTACACCGACACGCTCGGCTTCGTGCTCAAGAACGACATCACGCTGGGCCCGGATTTCCGCTGGTGCACGGTCCACCAGCGCGACCACCCCGAACTCGAGTTGGCGTTGATGATTCCCGGTCCGCCGATGGATCCGGAGTCGGCCGAGTCGATCCGCCGGATCATGGCCAAGGGCATGATGCATGGCGTCGGCGTCCGTACGGACGACTGTCGCAAGACCTTCGACGAACTGGTCGCCAAGGGGGTCGAGTACATCCAGGAACCCTCCGATCGCCCGTACGGCGTGGAGGCGGTACTCCGCGACAACTCCGGCAACTGGCTCGTCCTGGTGGAGCAGAAGCCCTACACGGCAGCGGACTTCGCCGAAGAGACCTGACCCACCGCTTCTTGACTCCGCTTGTTTGTATCAATACAGTTGGTACAAACAAGCTGGAGATGGGGGTTGGGTCCAATGCTGCAAGGGTTGCTCTTGTTCCTCGGCACGTCGGCCGGGTCGGTCTGGATGTACCTACGGCGGCGGACGGCGGCCGAGCGAGAGACCGCCAAGTTCCTCGAGCGAGCCGGCCTGCCCTTCGAACCGGAGCTGATTGCCGCGACGCAAGCAAGGTTCGAGCAGCGGCAGCAGGCGTTCGCCCTTGGGAGCGTGGCCGGCTCGATTCCGGGGACGGCGGCCTTCATCTGGCTGGACGCCGGCCCGACCGCGCTGGCCTGGTGGGCGGCATTCCTTGTTGCCGGCATAGGGCTCGGCGTCTGCGCCCTGTACGGCGCGGTGGTCCGGGCAGGTCGTGCTGATGGTCCACGGACGGCTGCCTTGCGACAACGCCGCCTGGTGGACTTCCTCAGTCCGACGCAGGTCGTTCTGCAGTACGGATTCCTGCTGCTGCCCGCGGTCACTGGGGTGCTGGGCATCCGGATCCTGATCGATGGAAATCGCACCGGCTGGGGCTGGGGCCTGATAGCCGCAGCTGTCGGCGCCGTCTTGCTCGTGGTCGGTGCGGCCGCCCTGCAGCGCTGGGTCATCCAGGTGAATCAGCCCGCCGGCCAGGTGGTCGAGCTTCGCTGGGGTGAGGCGATGCGGTCGGTGATGCTGCGTGATCTGGCCGCCGTCATGGTCGGGGCCAGTTGGGCGCTGGGTGGCTGCACGGTGATGTTCGCGGTCACTGATCGGCCGGACGACTTCCCGGCGTTCATGGAGCCGGTCGCCTACAGCGTGTTCCTGGTCAGCACTCTGGTGTTCATCTGGATGAGTGGCGCGGCTTCGACCGGCCGGACTCTGCGGCGGTCGCAGCAGGTGATCCAGTGATCATCTCGGTCGATCCGGCTGCGGCGCGGCCGCCGTACGAGCAGGTGAAGGTGCAGATCGAGGAGTCGATCCGTCGCGGCGACCTCGCACAGGGGACGAGGTTGCCGACCGTGCGGCAGCTCGCTGGGGACCTCGGGCTCGCGGTCAACACCGTCGCTCGGGCGTACAAGGAACTCGAGGCCGACCGGCTGGTCGAGACCCGTGGCCGGAACGGGACGTTCGTGCTGGCTTCCCGCAGTCAGGTGGACGACGAGGAGACCCGAGCCGCGGCGACCGTCTTCGCCCGGGCCGCCCGCCGGGCCGGGCTGAGCGTCGCGGAGGCGGCCCAGATCCTGCACCAGGCCTGGTGAACGGAAACGATTCCAAAATACTCACGGACAACGTTGTCCGAGGTATGTACACGCGCCAGGGCCGTTGTTAATCTGCCCGTCACTTGACAGCGATGTCAACGACAGGGGAGTGGTCACGATGGTCTCGAGACGAGCGTTCCTGGCGGGTAGCGGTGTGGTCGCGGCCGGCGGCTTCGGGTTGATCCCGACTCAACCGGCCGCGGCGGCTCAAGGGGGTGCGGCGAAGCGCCTCCTACCGGCTTTCAACAGACCGAAACACCTGTACTACGGGGATGTCAGCAAACTGAGCGGCGGCGACCAGACCCTGCTCACCACGCTGCAGGGCATCGTGAACCGCAGCGGTCCCGAGCTCTACTTCCTCTTCTCGCCAGGTGGCGAGGACGGCGTCGACGCCCGCTGGCTGCGCAACACCGGCCTGCCCACCACCCGGTACGCCGATCCGCTCGAACTCGTGGCCCGGTACAAGAAACGTGTTCGCGGCGCGATCCTGCACGACCCCGCGGTCCCGGATTCCCTCAACGTCGCCACCACCCTCGCGGGGCTCGAGGACGCCGTGGTCGCGGATGCCGCCCAGGCACAGGCGCACGGACTCCGCATCATCAAGGACCTGCGAGGCGTCTTCGACGGCGACCGGGTGAAGACCTACCGGTGGCAGCTGGACAACCTGTTCCCGCGGGCGACGCACAGGTTGCTCGCCGGCCTTCCGCCGACGATGGTGGTCCAGGAAGAGAACCTCACGTGGCGCGAGATCGCCAGGGAAACAAGGCAGATTCGCGACTCGTCGAACCGGGGCAGCTACACCCTCGACGTATCTCCCGCGCTCGGCAAGGAGGCGGTCTACGTCCGCTTCCAGGACTCCTTCGGCGACGACGGCTGGGGTCCTTCGGTCGCCTCCGTCTCGGCGAAGGCCAACGGCGTGGAGCTGGCGAACTTCCTGCCCGGCACCGCGGCCGAAGCCCCGTTCCTGTTCGACGGGCTGAACTCCTCGATAGGTGGCGAAGGCAACAGGTTCAGCGATGGCGGCGGCTACTTCATCTACAAGTTCACCCCGCCGGCCGGGACCACCTCCCTGACCGTCACGGTGGAGATGTGGAATCAGTACCTGGTGACCGCCACCGACACCGCGCCGACCCGGATCGAGCCGTTCCCTTACTTCCGGGACTACGTCGTCGCGACCAAGGCGCTGGTGAGTTGGCTGCCGCCGAACGGTCCGACGGGTGAGCTCCTGAAGGAACACTTCGACAAGGTCGCCCCGACCACGCCGTACGCCGGCTGGTTCTCCAACGACGTGGCAGGGGAGTGGAGCGGGGTCGATCTGGCCGCGCAAGGTGGTTCCGAGGTGCTGCCGGCCGACTTCTACATGAACGGCACGGTGCACTCGGGGATCAGTGCGCCGATCTCGGACAAGGTCCGCAAGTTCACCCGGATCCAGCCGAAGAACAAGGTCTATCTGACCTTGACGTTCGGCGAGGGCGACAACGTCCAGTACTGCCAGCGGCACATGCGCGACCTGTGGGACGACCCGCGGCGTGGTGAGGCGCCGGTCAACTGGACGGTCAGTCCGCTGCTCGCCGACATCGGTCCCGGCCTGCTGAGCCATTACCAGCGCACCGCGACCAAGAACGACCTGCTGGTGTGTGGCCCGTCCGGAGCCGGTTACACGTATCCCGGCGCCTGGCCGGCGGACCAGGTGGACGACTACCTGGCGTTGTCCGGGCGGTACATGCGCAGTACCGGTATGGACCTCGTCTACGCCTACAACCATCGCGAGAACGACCACTGGGTGCCGTTCTCCGAGGCGATCGGCCGCTCGTACGCCAAGCACACGCCGGTCCGCGGCATCATTCAGTCCTGGGAGGCGGGCGATCTGCTCGTACGCCGCGGCGGAGTACCGGTGATCGGGAACTTCTCCCCGCCCGGGAAGGCCGCGGAGTACAAGGCAGCGCTGGACGCCCACATCGCCGGGTGGACCGGCGATGAACCGCTGTTCATCGCCGGCGGCGTCAACGCCTGGTCCTGGACGCCCTCGGACGTCGCGGAGCTGGCGAAGTTGCTCACGGCACCTTATGAACTTGTCCTCGGCAACGTCTTCTTCGACGTCCTGAACCGCGTTCTCTGACCGGGTCTACCAGCGATGCGCCACGTCGACGACGATGCGGCTGTGGGAGCCGGGGCCGGCGAGGGTGAAGACGCGGAACGGGAGGCGAGCGCGGACGCCCAGACCGATCGTGGTCTGGCCCTCGAAGCTGCCGCCCGAGGCGACCTGCCGGAAGGTGCGGTAGCCGCTGACATTCGTCAGTTCCTTGCGGTTCGCCGGGCGGTAGGTCGGGCGGCCGGCATCATCGTACGCGGGTCCGTGCACGATGATCTGCAGCTTGGCGCCACCACGCAGCGGCACCAGGAAGCCGGATCCGTCCTGGTAGACGTTCCTCACGTAGCTGACGTCGTAGCCGACGCCCTTACCGGCGACATCGAACACGATCCGGTCGAAGCAGGCGTGCCGGCCGGTCCGGACCCCTGTCAGTGCTGCCAGGCTCGGTCTGATCTTTGCCTCACGCAACGAACCCCAGTGGGTGGAGCAGGTCGCGGCTGATGCCTGTGCTGCCGTCCCCGTCGTCGTTTTGGCGACGGCGCTCGGTACGGCGACCGCGGCTACCGGGAGGGCGGCGACTGCCAGCACGGCGAGCGCGGTTCGGAGCTGTTTGCGAGTGGTGAAAATGGTGCTCATGATGTCCCCCTTTTGGACAACTGTTAGACGCCCTGCCAGTGGGCATTAGTTGGCGTCTTGAGGTGGTGATTTCCGGTGCGCGAGTGACCACCTGCTGCGACCGGACGGTGCCCGGTAGGGCGGTCAGAAAATCTCTTGCCGGGCAGGGCACGATGAGGGGATGACCCCGGATGAACTTCTCGCTGTGTTCCACCGCCGGATCCGGCTACCCGACGCCGACGCCATTCCCGGCTGGAAGCAGGAACTGGACGGCCTCGTGCACCGCTCGTACGACGAAGGGCCGGGCGGCAGCGGGTTCATCGAGACCCCGCGTGGTCTCGGCGACGACCCGGACGCGGTGATCGCGGCGCAGGTCGAGTTCTTCCGCGGCAAGGGACTGCCGTTCGAGTGGAAGACCTACGCCTACGACGAGCCGGCGGATCTCGGTGACCGTCTGCTCCGGCACGGATTCGTCGCCGATGACCGGGAGACGCTGATCCTCGGCGAGGTCGACCGGATCCTCGAGCGGCCTCTCGCCCTCCCGTCGAAGGTGGTGATGCGTGACGTCGAGGACCCCGCAGACTTCCACCGGATCGCCGTACTGACCGACTCGCTGTGGCACAGCGGGTTGCAGCGGATCGAGGAGCAGCTGTCCGCCGAGTCGCGGATGTTCCCGGACCGGCTGACGGTGACGCTGGTCGAGGAAGCGCTGAAGGGGCCCGAAGGACCGGCGCTGACGGCCGCGTGGATCCGCTTCCACCCGGGGACGGGGTTCGCCAGTCTCTGGGGCGGAGGCACCTTGCCGGAGTGGCGGCGGAAGGGGCTGTACAGCGCGATCCTGGTGCACCGGGCCCGGATCGCGAAGGACCGCGGGTACGAGTTCCTCCGGGTGGACGCCTCCGAGGACTCCCGGCCGATCCTGCAGAAACTCGGCCTGCACGCGGTCACCACGACCACGCCGTACACCTTCAAGCCCTAACACGCGGGGCTGGTGGACGGAACGACCGGGTGAGGTTGTACGTTGCGGAGACCATGGCCATGAAACTGACCTCGCGCTTCCGCCGGCTCCTGCAGCGCCCCGGCTCGATCGACCTCAGTCCGTACGAGAAGCTCACCGCAGCCGTCACCGAGGCGGACGAGTCGGTCCAGGCTCTGTCCGACGACGAGCTGACCGAGGTCGTCAAGGAGATGCGCAAGCCGGACGGGCTGGACGAGGACGACCTGATCGAGTTCCTCTCGCTGGCCCGGGAGGCGGGTCACCGGGCGATCGGTGAGCGGGCGTTCGACGGCCAGATCGTCGGCGCGCTGGCGCTGCTGCAGGGCCGGATCGTCGAGATGGCCACCGGTGAGGGCAAGACCCTGGCCGGGGCGTTCGCCGCTGCCGGTTATGCCGTGGGCGGCCGCAAGGTGCACGTGCTCGCGGTGAACGACTACCTCGCTCAGCGCGACGCGGAGTGGATGGGCCCGCTCTACGAGCTGCTGGGAGTCTCCGTCAGCCACATCGGCCAGGCGTCGACCCCGGAGGAGCGGCGGACGGCGTACGAGGCCGAGGTCTGTTACGCGCCGGTGAGCGAGGTCGGGTTCGACGTACTGCGCGACCGACTGGTCGACGACGTCGCGGACCGGGTCTCCGCCAAACCGGACGTGGCGCTGGTCGACGAGGCCGACTCGGTGCTGATCGACGAGGCGCGGGTGCCGCTGGTGCTCGCCGGTGCGACCAGGTCCGAGGAGCTCGACGACGACGTGGTGCAGCTCGTCCGCAAGCTGCGTGCGGGCGTCGACTATGAGGTCGACGGAGACGGGCGGACGGTCGCGCTGACCGACAAGGGCACCGATGTGGTCGAGGCTTCCTTCGGTGACATCAACCTGTACGACGACGAGAACCTCGAGCGGATGACCCAAGTCAACGTCGCGCTGCACGCCGAGGTGCTGCTGCGCAAGGACGTCGACTACCTCGTCCGTGACGGCAAGGTTCACCTGATCAACAACAACCGCGGCCGGATCGCCAAGCTGCAGCGCTGGCCCGACGGTCTGCAGGCCGCGGTCGAGGCCAAAGAGGCCGTGCCGGTCAGCGACAGCGGTGAGATCCTCGACAGCATCACCGTGCAGGCGCTGGTCAGCGGGTACCCGAGGCTGTGCGGCATGACCGGTACCGCGGTCGTCGTCGGCGAGCAGCTCCAGGAGTTCTACGAGGTCGAGGTGGCGGTGGTCCCGCCGAACAAGCCGAACATCCGGATCGACGAGCCGGACCGGCTGTACCTGAGCGTCAAGGAGAAGAACGCGGCCCTGGTCGAGCACATCGCCGAGGTGCACGAGACCGGACGCCCGATTCTGATCGGGACGCACAGTGTGGAGGAGTCCGAGCAGCTGAGTGAGCTGCTGGAGACCGCCGAGGTGCCGCACGTCGTACTGAACGCGAAGAACGACGCCGAGGAGGCCGCGATCGTGGCGGAGGCCGGTGTGCCGGAGACGGTCACGGTGTCGACGCAGATGGCGGGTCGCGGTACGGACATCCGGCTGGGTGGGCGCGACGGGTCCAACGGCAAGGAGCGCGCGGCCGAGCTGGGCGGGCTGTTCGTGATCGGGACTGGTCTGCACGCATCGCGCCGGTTGGACGATCAGCTGCGCGGTCGGGCTGGGCGTCAGGGCGACCCGGGTGGGTCGCTGTTCTTCGCGAGCCTGGGCGACGAGCTGGTCACGCGGTACTCGATCACGTCGGGGCTGCGGCCGTCGCCGGACGAGAAGGGGCGCCTGACGGATCGCAAGGCGCTCGCGATGCTCGAGCACGCGCAGCGCGTGGCGGATGGCGCGAACGCGGAGTTGCACCGTACGACGTGGTCCTACCACCGGTTGACCGGGCAGCAGCGGGCGATCCTGCTCGACACCCGGGAGAAGGTGCTGACCGAGGATCTGGCGGCCGAGGAGTTCGCCGAGCGGGCCAAGGAGCGGTACGAAGAGCTGGTCGAGGAGATCGGGGAGGACGTCGTCAAGGACGCCGCCCGGCGGATCGCGCTGCATCACCTCGACCGGCGGTGGGCGGACCACCTGGCGTACCTGGCGGATCTGCGCGAGGGGATCCACCTGCGGTCGCTGGCGGGCGGGATCGTGCATCTGAAGCCGATCGACGAGTTCAACAAGTCGGCGATCGCGTCGTTCGACACGCTGATCGAGGACGCGTGGAAGGACGCCGCCGAGACGTTCACGGAGGCGGAGATCACCGCGGACGGGTTCGACGAGGAGGCCAGCGGGGTGCCGCGGCCGACGGCGACCTGGACGTACCTGGTCAACGACAACCCGTTCGGCACCGAGGCGGACCGGATCCTCGGACGCCTCCGCAACGCGATCAAGCCGGAGTCGGAAGCACAGTCCGAGGAGATCCCGGCCGAGGTCTTCGACGAGGAGGACCTTCCGGAGGAACTCCGCGACCTCGGCGAAGACGAACTAGCCGACGACCTCCCCGAGGAACTACGGGATGCGGCCGACGACGATGACGACGAAGACAAGCGCGACAAGAAGTAGGTGCCCGGCCGCACCACCTGCCTGGCCGGGGTAGCTCCCATTCGCCACGTCCGCGCAGTACAGGCGGGCGGCGCGGCGAATGGGAGCAGTTGTGGGGCGGGGAGTCAGTCAGTTGGCCGACCCCGCCTCTTTCAGAAGTTCGGGAGTAGGGACTTGGGGATGTAGGCGGCTACCAGTTTGTTGCCGTCTACTGCTTCGGCTATGACGAAGTCGACTGCGACGCTGCAGAGGGCGTAGGCATCGGCGGTACTGAGAGCTCCCTTCGTCACCTCTCGCAGGTAGTTGATCGCTTCGGTCGCCGCGATCTGGAGCGCCACGTCCAGGTCGGCGTCGATGCCCGTGGTGAGCATGTGGCCGGGTAGTTCGGCCCGCGGGTAGGTCAGCGAGGCGCCCTTGCGGACCTTGAACTGCGCGGTGAACGACATCGAGTGCTCGACCGCGGTCTGGTCGATCTCACCGTGTCCCTGGGCACCGTGCGTGTCGCCGATGTAGAACTGCGCGCCCGGCCGGAACACCGGCAGGAACAGGGTCGACCCTGCGGTCAGGTCCTTGATGTCCAGGTTGCCGCCCCACCGGTTCGGCGGGTTGGCGGAGACGAAGCCCGCGTCGGCCGGCGGCGCGACCCCGGTGATGCCGGCGAAGGGCTTGAACGGGACCCGGATCCCCGGCGCGAACTGGTAGTACCGGTTGTGCTTGTCGAGCGTGAGCAGCCGGGTCGAGCGTTCGGCAAGCAGCCCTGACAACACCCCGCTGCCGGGACCCGTGCTGTTGATGCCGTACGGGACCCGGGGAGCTACGTCGAGGATCTTGATCTCGAGGACGTCACCAGGTTCGGCGCCCTCGACGTACAGCGGGCCGGTGAGAACGTGGCCGCTGGAACCGGGAGTACGCGGGATGGTGGCGATCTCGACCAGTTCGGGCAGCACCTGGTCGGCCGGTACGCCGAGCGCCTCGAAGTACGGGATGGGACCGCCGACCGCCGAGGCGCCCGACTGGTTCACCGCGTTGATCTTGACGACCGTCCCGGATCTGACGGTGAGCACTGAGGGTCGGTCGATGGGGAACCAGCCCCACAGCGAGTTCTCCTTGGTGGCTTGGAGCAGTACGTCGTACTTGTGCTTGCCTGCGATCCCCTGCTGAACAGGGGTCGCCGAGGCGCCTTCGGTGGTGAGAGCGGTCCCGAGGGTGAGACCTGCGCCGGCCGCGGTGGCTGCCTGCAGCACGCGGCGCCGGCTGAGTCGCGAGCGGGCGACCTGGTTCGAATCGTTCCGTCCAGATGAGGTGGGCGGTTGCACTGATGACCTCCGTGTCAGGGGTTACAAACAGATACGACCCTGTCCGGGATCTGTTTCCTACATCGATGCAGAATGTGTCGGTTTCGTTAAATTGTTGAACAAGACGGCGAGAATCGGAGTTGTCGGTCCGGCTGGGTAGGGTCAGGGTTGTGAGTGATGGTTTGTTCGATCTGCCTGGTGCGGTTGCTCCTGCCCGTGGGGGTGGGAGTCTGGCCGATGCCGACCACACGTCGGCGCCGCTGGCCGTGCGGATGCGGCCGCGGAGTCTGGACGAGTTGGTCGGGCAGCAGCACCTGCTGGCGCCTGGTTCGCCGTTGCGGCGGCTGGTCGAGGGGGACCAGCCGATGTCGTTGCTGCTCTGGGGTCCGCCCGGCACCGGCAAGACCACCATCGCGGCTGTTGTCTCGCATGCCACCAACCGGAAGTTCGTCGAGCTGTCCGCGGTGACGGCCGGGGTCAAGGACGTCCGCCAGGTGATCGACGGAGCCCGGCGTGATCTGGCCCGCCCGGGCAAGACCGTCGAGACCGTGCTGTTCATCGACGAGGTCCACCGGTTCACCAAGGCGCAGCAGGATGCGCTGCTGCCGGGTGTCGAGAACCGCTGGGTCACGCTCGTCGCGGCAACCACGGAGAACCCGTTCTTCTCGGTGATCTCCCCGCTGCTGTCGCGATCCCTGCTGCTGACCCTGGAATCACTGACAGACGACGACATCGCAGTACTGCTGGATCGGGCGCTGACGGATGAGCGCGGGCTGAACGGGGAGTTCGAGCTCGCTCAGGATGCCCGGGATCACCTCCTGCGGATGGCCGGTGGTGATGCGCGGCGCGCGCTCACGTATCTGGAGGCGGCCGCAGGCGGTGCGAAGGCGAAACAGGTCGAGCCGACCCGTAGTACGGGCTCTGAAGACGACAACGCGGCCGAGCCGGCACTCATCGATTTGAAGACGCTGGAGACGGCGGTGGATCGGGCCGCCGTGCGGTACGACCGGGCCGGGGACCAGCACTACGACGTCACGTCAGCGATGATCAAATCGATCCGCGGTTCGGACGTGGATGCGGCGATGCACTACCTGGCCCGGATGATCGAGGCGGGGGAGGACCCGCGGTTCATCGCCCGGCGGCTGGTGATTTCCGCGAGCGAGGACATCGGCATGGGCGACCCCACCGCACTGGGCGTGGCGGTCGCCGCTGCCGACGCCGTCCAACTGATCGGTATGCCCGAGGCCCGGATCAACCTGGCGCAGGCGGTCGTCGCCCTCGCCCTGGCGCCGAAGTCGAACGCGGTGATCATGGCGATCGACTCCGCCATCGCCGACGTCAAGGCGGGCAAGGTCGGCCCGGTCCCACCCCATCTACGCGACGCCCACTACGCCGGTGCGAAGAAGATCGGCCACGGCTCGGCGTACCAGTACTCCCACAACGACCCCCGCGGCGTGGTTCCCCAGCAGTACGCCCCGGACGTCGTCGACGACGCGGAGTACTACAAGCCCACCCGCCGCGGCGGCGAAGCGGCGTACGCCGACCGCCTGGCCAACATCCGCAAGATCCTCAAGGACCGCTAGATGGACCGGGTCAAGAACCACATCGACGCCTTCAACCAAGCCGTCACCACCGGCGACTGGACCACATTCGCCACCCGTTTCGCCGAGGACGCCCGAATGACCTTCATCGGCGTACCGGCCGGCCCCTACGTCGGCCGCGTCGCGATCACCGAGGCCTACCAGACCAACCCACCCACGGACACCATATCCCTGCTGGACTCCCCGTCCGACGAGCAGGCGCGATTCGAGTGGTCCTCCGGCGGCACCGGCACCATGAACCTCACCTGGACCCCGACCAACCACCTCGCCACCCTCACCATCACCATCACCTTCGGCTGACCCCCTCGGGCTTGCTCTTCGCCGAGTGTGAGGACCGGGTCGCCGGTAAGGGCTTTCCGGCGACCCGGTCCTCACATTCGGCGGCACGGTTGTCGCACTCGATGGGGAATCCCGCGCGCAGGGGCTCCGGGGTGGGGCGATCGGCACGGTGGCTTCGGTGGCGGGGTGGTTGTGGATGACTGCGGGCGGGGAGAGGGGAGGTTGCAGCAGAGTGTGGGGATGGTGGTTCAGGTGGATGCGCGGGCGCTGGCTCGGCGGCGGAAGGTACTGCTTGCGAGCGGGATAACCCGGGCGGCGTTGGAGTCGGCCGGCTGGACGTCGCCGCACTTCGGCTATCACCGGTCGACCCAGGTGAATGACCCGATCCGTCAGCGGATTCTCGATGCCGTGGCGGTGATGCCCGATGGCGGTGCCGTCGGAGGTTGGGCCGCCGCATATCTCCAAGGTGCCACCTATCTCGATGGTGGTTGGGGTCACCCAGCGGCGATCGGAAGCGGTCTCGGACAGCCGGTCCTGCTAGTGGTTCCACCGAACACGGTGGTGAACCGGCCAGGCATCACGACGCTACGAGCGAAGCTGGACAACGATGACGTCGTCGATGTCCGGGGCATCCGGTGCACCACAGCGATCAGAGCCGGCTACGACCTCATGAGGCTGGCGCCCGATGTCACCGAGGCCGTGGTGGTAGGCGATTGCCTCCTTTACGCCGGCCTCACGACGGCAGAGCAGATCACGCAGTACGGCGCCGCGCATCCCGGGCGTCGTGGGGTCCGCCAGCTCAAGAAGGCGTTGCCGCTTCTGAACGGAGCCGCGGCCTCACCACCTGAGACCCGGCTCAGACTGCTCTGCCTGGATGCAGGTCTGCCACCTCTGCTGGTGAACGCACCTGTGTTCGACCTCGAGGGAAACTTCCTCGGCATCATCGATCTGCTGGAACCTCGCGCCGGACTCGGTCTCGAGTACGACGGGGCGCAGCACCGGGAACTCGGCCAGCATGCCGCCGACAACCTCCGGGAAGAGCGGCTCGAGGCCAATGGTCTGGCGATCGTGAGGGTGACCTCGCTCGATCTGGACGACAGCTCCGCCACCCTTGCCCGGATCCAGGAGGCCCACCGACGACGGTTGTTCAGGTATGCGGTCGGTGAGACCTGGACGTATCAGACCCGCGCGGCGGCATGAGGTTTGGTGAGCGACTGTGATGTGGGGGAAGGTGTCCTGGGGCGGGGTGGTTTCGGGCTGCGCGGTAAGGTCGGGCGGTCCACGAGGTCTGAACGGGAAGGTGGATCGTTTTCCATGAGCGTCGGTGAAGTGGCGGGGTTGATAGCGGCCCTCGCACTGCTCATCCTGGTATGCCTGCTGGCGTATCCGATCCTGAAGCTCGGCAAGGTGCTGGACGAGACCCGGATCATGGTCAAGGGGGTCTCGGACTCGAGTATCCCGCTGCTCGGTGAGGTGACCGAGACGGTGGCGACCACGAACGCCCAGCTGGCCAAGGTGGACACCATCACGGACAACGCGACCACCGTGACAACCAATGCCGCCGCTCTGACGTCTTTGTTCGCGGCGACCGCCGGTGGTCCACTGGTGAAGGCTGCAGCTTTCACGTACGGCGTTCGCCGCGCGCTCGGTGAGAACCAGCGCAAGGACGTGTCCCGCCGGGTGAAGGAAGAGATGAAGGCCGAGCGCAAGGCGCGCAAGCGCGGTGACGTCCGGTGAAGCGGATCCTGTGGTTCGTGATCGGGACGCTGGTCGGCGTCTATGTGGTGACCCGGCTGAAGAAGCGCGCCCAGGCGCTCGCGCCCGAGGGCCTGCAGCAGTCGGCGGAGAAGCTGGCGAGCGCGATCCGGCACTTCGGCGACGAGGTGCGGGCCGGGATGGAAGAGCGGGAGGTCGAGTTGCGGGACGCGCTCGGCATCGACGAGACGGCAGACCGATCCCAACGAGCACAGCGTGAGGACTACCGGTAACACCCATGGAAACCAGTGAGATCAGGCGGCGGTTCCTGCAGTACTTCGAGGACCGCGGGCACACGGTGGTCCCGAGCGCGCCACTGCCTTCGCCGGACCCGAACCTGCTGTTCAACGTGGCCGGGATGGCCCAGTTCGTGCCGTACTTCGTCGGCCAGCAGACCCCGCCGTACCCGCGGGCCACCAGCGTGCAGAAATGCGTCCGGACCCTCGATATCGAGGAGGTCGGCAAGACCACCCGGCACGGCACGTTCTTCCAGATGAACGGCAACTTCTCGTTCGGCGACTACTTCAAGGAACAGGCCGTCCAGTACGCCTGGGAGCTGGTCACGAAGTCACAGAGTGACGGTGGTTACGGCTTCGACGAGTCCGTCCTGTATGCCTCGGTGTACTACGAGGACGACGAGGCGATCGACATCTGGAAGCGGGTCGCCGGGCTGCCCGACGACCGGATCGTCCGGCTCGGGATGAAGGACAACTTCTGGTCGATGGGCATCCCCGGTCCGTGCGGTCCGTGCTCGGAGATCCTGATCGACCGCGGCCCGGAGTTCGGCGCCGACCGCGACTGGGAGGCGGGCGACCGCTACCTGGAGTTCTGGAACCTCGTGTTCATGCAGAACATCCGCGGTGAGGGCGGCGGCAAGGAGGGCTACCCGATCCTCGGCGAGCTGCCGAAGAAGAACATCGACACCGGCCTCGGCCTCGAGCGGGTCGCGTACCTGCTGCAGGGCGTCGACAACATGTACGAGATCGACGAGATCTACCCGGTGATCGAGCGTGCGTCGGAGCTGACCGGCCGCAAGTACGGCGTGGACCAGGTCGACGACGTCCGGTTCCGGGTCATCGCGGACCACGTCCGCAGCGCGCTGATGCTGATCGGCGACGGTGTCACCCCGGGCAACGAGCAGGGCGGTTACGTCCTGCGCCGCCTGCTGCGCCGGGCGATCCGCTCGGTGCGCCTGCTCGGTTACGAGGACCCCAGCCTGGTCGAGCTGCTCCCGGTCAGCCTGGAGCAGATGAAGAAGTCGTACCCCGAACTGGTGGCCGACTTCGGCCGGATCAGCCAGGTCGCGTACGGCGAGGAGGACGCCTTCCGGCGGACCCTCACGGCCGGCACGAGCATCTTCGACCTCGCGGTGAAGAACCTGAAGTCCGCAGGCAGCGCCCAGCTGGCCGGCGACCAGGCGTTCCAGCTGCACGACACCTACGGGTTCCCGATCGACCTGACCGTCGAGATGGCCGCCGAGCAGGGCCTGCAGGTGGACACCGACGGCTTCCGGGCCCTGATGAAGGAGCAGCGCGACCGGGCGAAGGCGGACGCACGGGCCAAGAAGGCCGGCCACGCGGACACCTCCGGCTACCGGGAGTTGCGCGAGAAGGGCGTCACCGAGTTCACCGGCTACCAGGAGTTGTCCACCGACTCCCAGGTGCGTGGGCTGCTCAAGGACGGCGTGGTCTCGACCGCCGCCGAGCAGGGCGAGACCGTCGAGGTCGTGCTGGAGAAGACCCCGTTCTACGCGGAGTCGGGTGGCCAGATCGCCGACGAGGGCCTGATCGTGGCCGACGGCGTGAAGCTGAAGGTGCTCGACGTCCAGCGCCCGGTCAAGGGCCTGATCGTGCACAAGGTGGAGGTCGTCGAAGGACTCCTGCGGCCCGGGCTCGACGTGCACGCGCAGGTCGACCACGAGTGGCGGGTCTCCGCGTGCCAGGCGCACTCCGGCACGCACGTGATCCACGCTGCTCTGCGGCAGGTGCTCGGCCCGAACGCGCTGCAGAGCGGTTCGTACAACAAGCCCGGCTACCTGCGGCTCGACTTCGCCTGGTCGTCGGCGCTGGACCAGGCGACTCGCAGTGAGATCGAGGAGGTCGCGAACCTCGCCGTACGGCAGGACCTGGCGGTTTCGGCGCAGTACATGACCCTGCCTGAGGCTCGTGAGTGGGGTGCGCTGGCTCTGTTCGGCGAGACCTACGACGAAGAGGTCCGGGTCGTGGAGATCGGTGGCCCCTGGTCGCGCGAGCTCTGCGGCGGCACGCACGTGAAGCACTCCTCGCAGGTCGGTGCGCTGACTGTGACGAGCGAGTCGTCCGTCGGTGCGGGTGTCCGCCGGCTCGAGGCCTTCGTCGGGATGGACGCGTTGCACTACCTGGGTCGCGAGCGCGCCCTGGTGCGGCTGCTGTCCGAGTCGCTGAAGGCCCGGCCGGAGGAGCTGCCCGCGAAGGTGGCCGATCTCGCCGAGCGGGTGCGGGTCGCGGAGAAGGAGCTGGAGAAGTTCCGCGCGGGTCAGGTGCTGGCCGCCGCCGGCGGGCTCGCCGCGAACCCGAAGGACGTCTTCGGCGTCGCGTACGTCGGCCACCAGGCGCCCGATGGCGTGAACGGTGGAGACCTGCGCAAGCTGGCGCTCGACGTACGGGGCCGGATGCCGGCTGACAAGCCCGCGGTGGTCGCCGTGCTGAGCGTGAACGACGGCAAGCCGGCCGTGGTGGTCGCGCTGAACGACACCGCGCGCGAGTGGCGACTCAAGGCGGGTGACCTGGTCCGGGTCGCGGCCGAGAAGCTGAACGGCCGGGGCGGCGGCAAGGACGATGTCGCGCAGGGTGGCGGCACGGACGCGAGCGGTACCGGCGAGGCGCTGTCCGCGGTCGAACACGCCATCGGCCAACTGGTCACCGGTTGAGGATGAGACCGCCGATGTGCCCCCTGCGCAGGGCAGACTGATGCGCCGGGGGGTGCGGGTCGCACTGGATATCGGCGACGCCAGGATCGGCGTCGCCAGCAGTGACCCGCACGGAATCCTCGCTACCCCGGTGGAAACGGTTCACCGCGGCCCGGGGGACCTGGATAGGATCGCGGGGCTGGTCACCGAACTGGAAGCGTTCGAGATCGTGATCGGCCTGCCCCGGTCGCTGTCCGGCGGGGAAGGGCCGGCCGCGATCCGGATCCGCGAGACGGCGGAGCTGGTCAGGAACAAAGTGCTGGAGGCAAACTCGGGAGCGGCGGTGCGGCTGGTGGACGAGCGGTTCACCACGGTCACCGCCGAGCGGATGCTGCGGGAGCGCGGGAAGAAGGGTTCCAAGCGGCGGGCCGTGGTCGACCAGGCCGCGGCGGTCGTGATTCTGCAACACGCGCTCGATTTCGAGCGTGAGACCGGCAACCCACCCGGGAGGCCCCTGTGAACGGACCATCGGTGGACGAAGACTTGAAGGAAGATCTCCACGAGGATCTCGGCCTGCGCCCGGAGAGTCGGACCGAGCGCCGGGCGAACCGCCGCAAGAGCCGGGCCCGCCGTGGCTTCGGCTGCTTCGCCGGGATCATGTCGCTGCTGGTCGTGGGGGCCCTGGTGGTCGGTGCAGCGCTCGGTTTCGGCAAGGGCCGCGACGCCATCGAGAAGCTGTTCGCCGCGCCCGACTACGAGGGTGCCGGTACTACCGCGGTGACGGTCGAGATCAGCAAGGGCCAGAGCTCCCAGTCCATCGCCGACACGCTCGAGAAGAAGGACGTGGTGAAGAGCGCCCGGGCCTTCGAGCGGGCTGCCCGTGACGATCCGCGCAGCCGCTCGATCCAGGCCGCGACGTACACGCTGAAGAAGCAGATGTCGGCGAAGGCCGCGCTGGAACTGCTGCTGGACCCGGCGAAGTCCGTTCTGGTCACCCGGGTCGGGTTCCCGGCCGGCAAGACCAAGCTCGAGATCACCGACATCCTGCAGAAGTCGAAGGCGGTCAAGCTGCCCGCGGGTGCGGCCGCCGCCGCGATGGCGAAGCCGTGGTCGCTCGGCCTGCCGTCGTACGCGAAGAACAACCCGGAGGGCTTCCTTTACCCGGGGACGTACGACGTGCCGAAGAATGCGACGGCGTACACGATTCTCAAGCTGATGACCACGCAGTTCGCCAAGGTCTCGGCCGAGCTGAAGCTGCCGCAGACCGCGCAGCGCAAGAAGCTGGATCCGTACCAGGCAGTGATCGTGGCCAGCATCATCGCGGCCGAGACCAACCGCAGTGAGGACTACCCGAAGGTCGCCCGGGTGATCTACAACCGGCTGCAGCGCAACATGAGGCTGCAGATGGACTCCACGGTTCACTATGTCGTCGGCAAGGACGGCAGCGTGTTCACCTCGGACGAGCAGCGGAACATCGACTCGCCGTACAACACCTACAAGAACCGCGACCTGCCGCCGACGCCGATCAACTCGCCCGGCAAGGAACCGTTGCGGGCGGCCCTGAACCCGGCGCCGGGTACCTGGCTCTACTTCACCCTGGTGAACCTGGACACCGGTGAGACGGCCTTCGCGTCGTCGCCCGAGGAGCACCAGAAGAACGTCGACAAGCTGCAAGCGTGGTGTGCGGCTCACGCCGGGCGCTGCTGATGACTCGTTGTGCCGTGCTGGGTAGCCCGATCGCCCATTCGCTGTCCCCTGCGATGCACCGCGCCGCGTACGCCGAACTCAGGCTGGACTGGCGGTACGACGCCTACGAGGTGGTCGAGAACGAGCTCGCATCCTTCTTGAGCACGCTCGGCGATGACGTTCGCGGGTTGTCCCTGACGATGCCGCTCAAGCGGGTTGCGCTGGACCTCGTGGACACAGTCGATCCTGTCGCGGAGCTGATCGGTGCGGCGAACACGATGCTGTTCGAGCCCGACGGATCCCGGTCGGCCCACAACACCGACGTACCGGGTCTGGTGGCTGCGTTCGCCGAGCGCGGGATCACGGGGGCGGACACAGCCGTAGTACTCGGGGGTGGTGCCACTGCGGCGTCCACCCTTGCGGCGCTGCGGGGGTTGAAGGTCAGCGAGGTGACTCTCGTCGTGCGGGACGTGTCGAAGGCCGAGCGGTTGCGGGATCTCGCGGCCGAGCTGGGGCTGAAGACGTCGGTGGCGGATTTCGCGCATGTCGAGCAGATCGGTGGGTTCGATCTGTGTGTGTCCACGCTGCCGGGTGGTGCGGTCGATCCCTGGGCGGAGCATTTCGCGCAGGTGGCGCCGGTGGTCTTCGACGTGGCCTATCACCCGTGGCCGACGCAGCTGGCGATCGTGGCTCACAGGATCGGTACAGAGCTGTTGAACGGCCTTGATCTGCTTGTGCATCAGGCGACCCTTCAGGTCGAGATGATGACAGGTAGGTCGCCCGCGCCCTTGGCGGCCATGAGGGCCGCAGCGCGTGAGGAGCTCGATGAGCGTGAGCCAAGTTGACCGCCGCACTGTTCTGAAGGCCGGACTGGCCGCCGCCCTCCTCACCACCGGCTGTTCCGACTCGAAACCGGCCAATGCCGGCCCGGGCGACGGCCTCACTGCCGCCGGACCTGACTGGAACGGCTTCCGCCGTGGACTGAACGGCAAGCTCTACCGGCCGGGCGAGACCGGGTACGCCGCTTCGCACCAACTGTTCAACCCTCGGTTCGACGCGATCCAGCCGGCCGGGGTCGTCCGGATCTCCACCGTCGACGATGTGCGCGAGTCGGTCCTGTTCGCCCGCAAGAACAAGCTGGTCTGTGTCCCGAAGGGCGGCGGCCATTCGTATGTCGGCGCGTCCACAATCGGCAACGGACTGGTGGTGGACGTCGGCTCGGCACACACCATCAGCTACGCCGACAACGTGGTGACCGTCGGCGCCGGCGCGAAGCTGTACGACGTCCACGTGCTGCTGGACAAGTACGGGCGATCCCTGCCGACGGGGACGTGTCCCACGGTCGGCATCGCCGGACTGGCTCTCGGTGGCGGCCTGGGCATCCATACCCGGACCTACGGGCTGACGAGTGATCGCGTGCTGTCGATGCAGGTGGTCACCGCCGACGGCGTCTTCCGCGACGTCAGCCCGACGCAGAACGCCGATCTGTACTGGGCGTTGCGCGGTGGAGGCGGCGGCAAACTCGCGATCGTCACGTCGTTACGGCTGGCCACGATCGGCGCGGGCAAGCTCGGGTTCTTCCGGCTGGTCTGGCCCGAGGCGAAGGCGGCCGCCGTGGTGCAGGGCTGGCAGAAGTTCGCGCACGATGCGCCGACGACGTCCTGGGGGAATCTCCATATCGTTGCTGAGAGCAACGGGACGCTGTCGATCCACGTACTCGGGGTCTCGACGACCGGCTCGGCGGCTGCCGCTGCGGCGCAACTGGAGTCGTTCGTCGGTTCCAAGGCCTCAAGTCGCTCGATCACCGTGAAGACGCACCTGGAGGCGGTGAAGTACCTGGGCGGCGGGACCACCAGCCCGCGGACCCCCTTCCTGGCCGGTTCCGACGTACTGCGTGGTCCGATGGACGCCGCGACCATCAACGGGTTGCTCGGCGCGGTGAAGGCGGCCGCCCGCGCGAAGGTGGAAGCCTCGGTGATCCTCGATCCGCTCGGCGGTCAGGCCGCGAAGCAGCCGGCCGGCGGTTCCGCGTGGCCGTGGCGATCGGCCCCC
>NZ_DASRXP010000316.1:0-14959 GCF_035687465.1 Kribbella sp. | reverse complement strand
CGGAATCCGTGGCCGCGTTGAGGGCGTCGTCGAGCAGGGGATCGCCCTCGACGCGGCCACGGATTCCGGGGCCCCAGCAGTACCGGAGGTGAAGGGCGGCCCCTACGGCTCGGACCTCAGGCAGTACGCCGCAGCCGGCATCCCCACCCTCCAATACGGCCCCGGCGACGTCCGCTACGCCCACGCCACCGACGAACACGTCGCCCTGGCCGAGGTACTCCACTGCGCCCGCGCCTACGCCCTCCTAGCAGTACGCCGTTGCACCTAAAAGCCTAAGTGGGCCAGGCCGCCGTCAGCCCGCCGTCGACCGTCAACGCCTGCCCGGTCACATAGCGCGCCGCATCCGAGAGCAGAAAGAGAACAGCATCGGCGACATCACTCGGCTGACCAACGCGCCCGAGCGGAATCGTCGGAGCCGAACGCTCGAGCCCAGCCGGACCACCGGAGTTCACCGGGTCAAGAGACTGCGGTGACTCGATCACCCCCGGCAGTACTGCGTTGATCCGCAAACCGCGCGGACCCAGCTCAAGCGACGCACTCCGAACGAACCCGATCAACCCAGCCTTGGCCGACGTATACGGCGTGTGCCCGGCCCACCCAACCGCTCCCCCAGCGATGCTCGACACCACGACCACCGATCCGTCAGCCGACAACGCCGGAACCGCAGCCCTGACGGTCCGCATCACCCCGGTCAGATCGATATCGAGAATGCGATGCCAGTCCTCGTCGCGCAGTACGTCGAGAGGCGCCAACTTCAGCACACCCGCATTCGCGACCACCGCATCCAGCCGACCGAACTCAGCGACCACCGTCTGCACGGCCGCAGACATCTCGTCTGTACTCCGAACGTCGGCCTGCACCACTATCGCCTTGCAGCCGGCGGCAAGGATCTCCTCCACCACCGGCTCGACGTCATACGGATCGCCGTCGAACGTGCCGACGGCGACCGCATAGCCGGCACCCGCAGCAGCAAGCGCCGTCGCCCGGCCGATGCCACTGGCCGCGCCGGTGACAAGCAGAACCCGCTCACTCACAGCATCACGTGTCCGCTGTTCGGGCCGAGCGTCTGCCCGGTGTAAAGGTTCCCTCCAGGTTCGCTGGCGAGCAGTACCGCGGTAGGCGCGACCTCATACGCCTCGCCACTCCGCTTCAACGGCAGCTCCGCCATCAGAGACTGCGTCCACTCGTCGGATAGCGTCCCGCCGAGCGGGGTGTTGATCGGTCCGGGCGCGATGCAGTTCGCCGTGATCCCGGTGCCACCGACCTCACGCGCCAGGGAACGCGTGAAGCCGATGACACCTGCCTTGGCGGCGGCGTAGTGCGCCAGGCCGGCCCCGCCGCGCTGACCGACCTGCGACGCGATGTTGATGATGCGGCCGAAGCCGGCCTCGAGCATCGGCGGCAATGCCGCCCGCGAGCACAGGAACACGCTGCGGAGGTTGACCGAGATCATTTCGTCGAACATCGCCGTAGACATGTCCAGCACGTGCGACTCGGTCAGGATGCCCGCGTTGTTCACCACGACATCGACTGCGCCCAAGGCCTCGCGCGCCTCGGCGAACATCCGCTCCACCTCGGCCTCGCTGGACACATCTGCCTGTACGACCACCACGTCCTTGGCGAACGCGGCGCACCGATCCCGGACAGCGTCCAACGCGGCTCCGCCCGTGCGATCGGCGAGACACAGTCGCGCCCCGGCTTCGGCGTACGCCAGAGCGATGGCCGCCCCGATACCGCTCGCCGCTCCAGTAACGAGAGCGGTCAGGCCGTCCAGTGATGCGATCGGTACGCCGGTGGTTCTGGCTGGTGCCGGGGTCACTTGCTCACCTCTCCGAAGATGCGGGCAGTGTTGCCGCCCAGGATCAGCTCAGTCTCCGCCTCGCTGAAATGGGCCAGATCCACCCGCAGCCGCTCGTACTGCATGGTGAACAGCGGTGCCGCGCTCGCGAACAGCAACCGCTCTGGACCGAACTTCGCCACCACACCCTCCAGGAAGTCCTCGCGATACATAGCCGTCGTGTGCACGTGAACGTTGTCGTTGCCCAACGCGAGCTCGGCGTCGAACCCCGACAGCCCGGAGATGTTGAACTGACCGCCGTTGGTCAGCACGAAGGTGTTGTCCGGCGTCCACTGCGCCGCCGCACCCAGCTGCAACGGTTCGGCAAAGAGGTGGTAGCCGGCGGCAACCATCACCGGCGTCCCCAGCTCCGCCGCGGCCTCGACGACCGGCCGCACGAGCATGTCATTGATGCGGAACCGCTCCTCCGACGGATGCAGGAAGACACCCCGCGCCCCCTCCCGTACTGCGCGCCGAACCTCGGCGACGGCCGCCTCGCCCTCCCACGGATCAACCCGGCACAGCGGCATCAGCCGACCACCGGACTTCTCCGCAGCTTGCGCCACCCCATCGTTCGCGGCCGCGAAGTCACCGCGATGTGGATGCATCGGCACCGCGACGGCCATTTCGGTGCCGACGGCATCCATTCCCGTGAACGCGGCAGCGGCATCGAGCTCATACCCGAAATGAGAAGACCCCAGGAAGACCAGCCCATCGATGATCGTCATGCGGCCAGCCTCAGCAGTGTCTCGGCGTTGCCGCCCAGGACCAATCCGGCCGCTTCGTCACCGAGCGAGGAGATGATCACCTTCTGCTTCTCGAGCGCGGGCGAACTCACCGGACCGTCGCTGCCGAACACGACCCGCTCGGCGCCGATCCGCTCGACCGCAGTACGGATCTTGTCCGGGTAGGGCATCGCGGAGGTCTCCAGGATGATGTTCGGGAACCGTTCGGCGACGTCGAGCGCTTCGTCGACGTGGAAGTAGCCGCCCATGTGCCCGAGGATGATGATCGCGTCCGGGCACGCGGCCGCGGCCTGCGCGATCGACAGCGGAGTACTCAACGGCTCGTCGCCGCAGTGGAACAGCGTGGGCACGCCGAGCTCGCCGGCGAGGCGGATGAGGTCGATGGTCGGCGCCCCACCAGGGTGCTGCAACGTCGACACCGGGTGCAGCTTGAGCCCCTTGAACCCCAGCTCGGTGATCGCCTGCTTGAGCAGTTGCCGGGAGGCTTCCAGGTGCGCCGGGTTCAGCCGGATGAATCCGTAGAGCCGATCGCGGTAGCGCTCGCACGCCTCGGCGATCAGCTCGAGACCCTGCGGGTTCAGGCCCGGCAGGTCCGTCAGCGTCATCACCGCGGACCGCTCGACGCCGGCCTCGTCCATCGCCCGGATGCAGTCCGCCGCGGACATCTGCCAGCCGAGCGCCGTGCTTTCCTCGATGTGCATATGCATGTCGAAGATCATCTGCAGTCCTCCCTCATCGGTCCCGTCCAAGCCTTTGTACTGCGTAATCCGTCAGGCCGGGGGCTCCACCAGCACCGACGCAGTCTCGGTCAACGTGTCCTCGACCCAACCGAGATCGACCGGTCTGCCTCCGAGCACGACGCCGGCCGGTCGGCGCAGGACCTCGAGACCCTCTCTCGGATCCCGCTCGCAGACCACCAGGTCGGCGCGGGCCCCGACGGCGACCACGCCGACCCGGACGTCGTCGCCGACCCGTCGTACCAGGGTTCCGGCTGTGACCGTGGCCGCGCGTAAGGCCTCGGTCGTAGTCATGCCGCGCTCGACGTACATGATCAGCTCGTCGAGGAGTCCGCCGATCGGGTTGAACGCGGTGCCCGCATCCGTGCCTGCCGCGATCCTCACCCCTGCGGCGATCGCGGCAGCAGTACTGGCCCGGTAGATCTCCCGTGCCTTCAAACTCTTCTCAACGGTGGCCTTGGGGATACCGATGCCGTCAGCAATGGGGTTCAGCGCAGTGACGGTCGGAACCAGCGTCACCCCAGCGTTGAGCATCAGTTTGTAGGTCTCGTCAGTCGCGAAGGCAGCATGCTCGATCGTGTCGACGCCTGCCTCGATCGCGTTCGCGATGCCCTGGGGCGCATGGGCGTGCGCGGCAACCAGAACGCCCGCCTTGTGGGCCTCCTCGATCCCGGCCGCGAGCTCTGAAACCCCGAGCTGCGGAAGCCCGGGATTCCCTGGCGACGAGATCCCACCCGTCGCCATCAGCTTCACCACTCCGGCGCCCGCCGCCAACTGCTCCCGCACGGCCAGCCTCACGGCATCAGGTCCGTCAGCGATCCGCCCGTAGTCCGCGCAGTGCCCGCCCGTCATCGTGATCGGCCTCCCCGCAGCGAGGACCCGCGGCCCGAGCAATTCGCCAGAGTCGACCTGCAACGCGTAGTCCAGGGTCATCCGGTCCACCGAACCGAGATCGCGCACCGAGGTGATGCCCGCCCGCAACGCCAGCAAACCGTTGTGGAAGCACGTCATCGACCGAACGAACGGCGCGCGGTCCCAGTGCAGGAACGGCGCCGGATGCGCGGCGAGGTCGAAGTGGACATGGCAGTCGATCAGCCCGGGCAGAACGAAAGCACCGTTCAACTCCCGCTCGGGACTACCGTCCACCGGCACCTGCTCGGCCGTCACCTCGATGATGACGCCGTCGCGCACCACCAGCGAGCCGAACGGCTCCGCTCGCAGTTCCTCACCCAGCAGGGCGATCCCGTTCCGCAGGATCAGGTCGTACGTCATGCACTCACCTTTCTCTTGCCGGCAGCAACTTTCCAGCCGCCGACGACCTCAGCTGAAGTGGCGATGTCGAAGCGATGGCGCATCAGCAGCATGGACGCGTCGTGCTGGGTCCGGTCGTCGCTGGCGACACAGTCCTCGACGATCACCACGTAGTAGTCGTTGAACAGGGCGTCCCGGGCAGTCGACTCGACGCAGCCTTCCGTCGTACAGCCGCTGATGACGACAGTCTCGATGCCGTTGCTGCGCAAGAGCAGATCGAGGTTGGTGCCCCAGAACCCGCTCGACCGCCACTTGGGCACCACGAGCTCGCCCTCGCGCGGAG
Source organism: Kribbella sp. (assembly GCF_035687465.1). Classification (NCBI taxonomy): domain Bacteria; kingdom Bacillati; phylum Actinomycetota; class Actinomycetes; order Propionibacteriales; family Kribbellaceae; genus Kribbella; species Kribbella sp. Next base: position 10,045 of record NZ_DASRXP010000316.1, on the reverse strand, counting down.
CGAGCTCGGGAACGAACTCCCGACCGGCCGTGCCCTGCTCGGTGTACCGCAGCGGCCCACCCGACCCCTGCCGCTGCAGCCGCTGGTTGAACCGCAACTGCGCAGGCGACTCGCTCATCCCACCGGGCAGCGTGGTCATCTGCACATGGACGATCAGCAGTCCCTCCGCCCGGGCCGCCTCCAACAGTGAGGCGATCCGGGCCCGCGCCGGCGGATACATCGACAGATCGACCCCGAGCTGGTCGAACGCGAACCCCGGCTCGACGAAGTCCCGCTGCATGTCGATGATCACCAACGCGGCCCGCGACGGGTCCACGAGTTCGTCCAGCTCGTTCAGTACCTGCTTGCCGGCAATCTCGATCACTGGAACTGCGCGGAGTGGTAGTAGGAGTAGCCGGTCGGGCCGAAGTGCACGTCCGCGAGGTTGGCGGCCCCGGAGTACACGCCGCTGACATTCCACAGCGGCAGGAAGATCGCGTCCTCCACCAGCGTGGTGGTGATCTTCTCGTACGCCGCGGTGCGGGCCGTCGCATCGACGATCGCATTCGCCTTGGGGATCGCGGCGTCGATCTCCGGGTTGCTGTAGTGCGCCCAGTTGAAGCCGGCCTTGATCTGGCCGCTCGTCACCAGGTTGTTCAGCAGGTACGGATCGAGGTCGTAGTAGAAGATCGCGGACAGGTTCTGCACGCCCTGGTTGTAGGACGCGGCCGCCGTGGTGAACGGCTGGGACTTGGTGGTCGAGGTGAAACCGACCTCCTTGAGCGCGTTGACGACGTACTGCGTGGGCAGATCGAACCCGTTCGCGCTCTGGATCAGGATGTCCAGGGAGAGCTTCTGGCCACCCTTGCTCCGGACGCCGTCCGGTCCGGCGACCCAGCCGGCCTCGTCCAGCAGGCTCTTCGACTTGGCCGGGTCGTAGGCGTACATCGTGTCGTTGGCCTTGACGTAACCCGGCGTGGTGGGGGTGAGCACGTTGTAGGCCGGCGTGTAGGCGCCTCGCAGTACGGACTCGTTGAGCTTCTTCTGGTCGACCGCGTGGAGGATCGCCTGCCGAACCTTGAGGTCGTTGGTCGGGCCCTTCTCCACGTTGATCGGGTAGCCGTAGGGCTGCCCGGTCGACGGCATGTCGTAGTGCTTGAACTGCGCGGTCTTCTTGATCGTCGCGATCGTGTCGGGATCCAGGTTCATCGCCATCTGGACCTGACCACCGCGCAGCGCGTTGTAGCGGGCGTTGGTGTCCAGCAGGATCTTGAAGGTCAGCTTCTCCAGCTTGGGCGGCCCGGCCGGACCGAAGGCCTCGGGACCCCACTTGTAGTCGGGATTCTTCTCCAGACCGACGCGGTCCTGGGTCACGTAGTCGACGAACTTGAACGGCCCGGTCCCGACCGGATGCGACCCGAGCTCGGTCCCGTACTTCTTCAGCGCCGCGGGCGACTGGATCCCGTAGATGATGGCGGTCATCTCGTGCTCGAAGGCCGCGTTGGGCGCGCTGAAGACCACCTGCGCCGTGTACTGGTCGACGATCACGGTCTCCTTGTACGGACCGAGCGAACCCTTGGCCGAGCGGGACTTGGTCGCCGGGTCGACGATGTGGTCGAAGGTCGCCTTGACCGCCGTCGCGTCGAACTTCGTGCCGTCGTGGAAGGTGACGTCGTCGCGCAACTTGAAGGTGTAGGTCATGGCGTCCTTGGACACCTCGTAGCTCTTGGCCAGGCCCGGGTGGAACACGTTCTTGCCCGAGGCGTCCGGCAGCAACCAGAACAGTGGGTCGTAGATGTGCGAGATCATCATCGACGACATGGCGAGCCCCGTCCCCGCGGGGTCGAGGGAGTCCGGCTCCTGGAAGATCCCGACCGTCAGAGTGGTCGTCTTGCTGCCCGAACCCGAGCCCGAGCCGGACGCGTTGTCCGAACAGGCCGCGAGAACCGCCGGACTGCTGAGCGCGAACAGCCCGGCCGCGCCGACCTTCAGCATGCTTCGGCGGCTGTAGCGGGCTAGGGCCGGTGGATAAGTCGGTTCGCCGGTCACGGTGGACTCCTTCTGGTCTGGTTCGTTGTCGCGCTCCCCAAGGCGCTGGATTCCTGACTAACTGGCAGCCGCCCCGGCGGCCGAACGTTCGAGGGACCTGATCGCCAACTCGGCATGGAGGACCGCGCCGCGCGTCATCACGCGATCGTCGAACCGGGCCAGCGGACTGTGGTTGCTCGGCGCGTTCGCCAGGTCGTCGGTCACCGCGGCGCCGAGCATCATGTAGCTGCCGGGGACGGCCTGCAGCACTCGGGAGAAGTCCTCCGAGCCCGGTTCCGGGAACTCCATCGGCACGAACTGGTCCGGCCCGAACACCTCGCTGACGACGTCCGCGACGAAGTCCGCGTGGACCGGGTCGTTGACGGTCGCCGGGTACTCCCGCACGTACTCCACGTCGACCTCGAGCCCATGGGCCATCGCCACGCCCTCGCACACGGCGGTGGCCAGCGGGCCGATCTTCTCGCCGGTGGCGGTGGAGAAGGTCCGGATGGTGGCTGCGAAGTCCGCGGTGTCCGGGATGACGTTGCTCGCGATCCCGCCGGCGACGGCGCCGACCGTGACGACGACCGGGTCGAAGATGTCGAACCGCCGGGTCACCATCGTCTGCAGCGTGGTGATCATCTCGGCGGCCGCCGCGATCGGGTCCCGGCCGAAGTGCGGCGACGAGCCGTGGCCGCCCCGGCCCCGGACCGTCACCTTGAGCTTGCTGCTCGAGGACATCATCGTGTTGCCGCGGGTGGTGAAGACCCCGTTCGGCGTCTTCCCCGACCGCACGTGCATACCGTAGGCCGCACTCACCAGAGGTCCGGCCGCCGTCAGCACGCCTTCCTTGATCATGGCGCCGGCGCCGTCGTAGCCCTCCTCGCCGGGCTGGAACATGAAGACGATGTCGCCGGCCAGCGCGTCGCGCTGCTCGGCCAGCAGCCGCGCGGCGCCGACGAGCATCGCCATGTGCAGGTCGTGACCGCACGCGTGCATGGCCCCGTCGATCTCGCTGCTGAACGGCTCACCGCTGCGCTCCTGAACCGGCAGGGCGTCCATGTCGGCCCGCAGCAGGACGGCAGTGCCGGTACTGCGTCCGCCGCGGAGCACCCCGGTGATCGAGGTGACACTCTGGCCGAGCGTGAGCTCGAGCCCCAGGTCGCTGAGTGCCTCCAGCAGCGTCTCCTGGGTCCGGGGCAACTGCAGCCCGATCTCCGGAGCGCGGTGCAGCCGATGCCGGAGATCTGTCATCTCCGGCGCCAGCTCCGCGACGTCCGAACCCAGTGTGCCGCTGGTCGTCATGCAATTTCTCCTTGCTCGATGCAGTTGCCCACAAGCTAAGATCACGTCTGTTACGTTGTCATTTCGTGTTTGATTTCATTCAAGACCGCCCCTTGACTGAAGGAATCCACCATTCTCACCAACGAGGACCGGGAGCTCATCGGAGCCCTCCAAGCCGGCCCGCGGGCGCCGTGGACCGACATCGGCGAAGCGCTCGGGGTCAGCGGCGTCACGGCCGCCCGCCGCTGGGAGCGCATCAGCGCGGACGGGGTTGCCTGGGTGACGGCGGCGCCCGGCATGAGCCGGCGTACCGAGCAGTGCGTCGCCTACGTCGAGGTCGACTGCCAGCCGGGCAAACGCAAGGAAGTCGCCGCCGAGCTGGCCACGCACGAGCTCGTCGTCACGGTCGAGATCACCACCGGTACCGCGGACATCATGCTGACCATCGCCGCGGCGAACCTGATGACGCTGTCGCACTACCTGCTGGACCATCTGGGCGGCATGGAGAGTGTGCTGCGGACCAGGGCGCGCATCGCCACCAAGATCTACACCGAGGGATCCAAGTGGCGTCTCCTCGACCTTCCCGAGGACACGCTCAAGACGCTCGAGAGGTTGCGCCCGGAGCCTGAGCCGGACCGACACGACGAGGTCGTCTCGATGACCCAGGACGTGCAGCGGGTGGCGGGACTGCTGACAGTCAACGGACGAGCGTCGTACGCCGAACTGGCGGCCGAGACGGGGCTCAGCCCGACCACGGTGCGACGGCATGTCAGCAAGCTCCTCGGCAGCGGGATGCTGGTGCCCCGTACGGACGTGGCCGCGGAGCTCTCGGGGTCACCGGTGCAGGTGTACCTCTGGGCCGACGCACCGGTCGAGGGGCTGCCCGCGACGGCACGGACGATCTCGCAGCTCCGCCAGGTTCGCCTTTGCACGACCGTCTCCTCCGCGCCGAGCATGTTGCTCTGCGCCTGGCTGCACACCGTCGAGGAGGTGCACCGGCTCGAGCTGGCGATCGCGAACCGGCTTCCCCAGGTCCGGATCGTCGACCGGCTCGTCGTGCTCCGCACGGTGAAACGCATGGGCCGGCTGCTGGACACCCACGGCCGCGCCATCGGGGTGGTCCCGATCAACATCTGGGACGACACGCTGGACCACCAGGCCCGGCCCAGCCCGGGGCCCTGAAACCCCGGGCACCCCCGTGAAGAGATCCGCCAAACCGGCGTCGTGTCGACCGGTCGTGACTCATCCGAAAGCCGCCGCCCCCGCCCAGCTGGAAATCTGGACGTGACAATGGAGGGATACAAAATCCACCATGTCCTTCGTACTCCGCCGTCTGCTCGCCTCGATCCCCGTGATCATCGGCGTCACGATCGTCGCGTTCCTGCTGATCCACCTGGTGCCGGGCGATCCGGCCCAGGCGATGCTGTTCGGCTCGAACGCCAGCCCGGAGCAGATCGATGAGCTCCGCAACCAGCTCGGTCTGACCCAGCCGCTGTGGCAGCAGTACTTCGACTTCTTCGGCCAACTGCTGCACGGAGATCTCGGCACCTCCTACGTCACGCACAACTCCGTGGCCTACGAGCTCGTCTCCCGCACCCCGAGCACGCTCGCCCTGACCGGTACAGCGATGCTGGTGGCCGTCGTGATCGGCGTACCGCTCGGCCTGGTGGCTGGGCTCCGGCCGAACTCGGTGGTGGACAACATCGCGCGCTTCGTGTCGTTCATCGGGGTCGCGATCCCGTACTTCTTCCTGGCCCTGCTGCTGGTGCTGGTGTTCGCCTTCCACCTGAACTGGCTGCCTGCGATCGACAACGGCACCTCGAGCGGGTTGATCCTGCCGGCCATCTCCCTCGGCTGGGGGTACGCGGCGATCCTCACCCGGCTGATCCGCGGCCGGGTGATCGACGAGTACCGCAGCGACTACGTGCGGTCGGCGCGCGGCCGGGGCTGCTCGGAGCTCCGGGTGCTGCTGGCCCACGTCTTCCGCAACTCCTCGATCCCCGCGGTGACGATGATCGGCCTGCAGTTCGGCAACATCCTGACCGGCGCCGCGGTCACCGAGGTGATCTTCGGCCGGGCCGGCGTGGGCAGCTTCCTGGCCACCTCGATCACCTCCAAGAACATCCCCGTCGTGCAAGGAGCGATCGTGCTGATCGGTCTCAGCTACATCCTGATCAATCTGGTGGTCGACCTCGTCGTGGGTGCCATCGATCCGCGGACCCAACTAGCCACGGCTTCGGCATGAGTACCCTCGCCATCGCGCGGGCGGCCCGCGCCGCACGCCGCAGTACTCGCAGCCGGTACGGCCGGACCGTCACCTCGGTCCTGATGGTGATCATCCTGCTCGTGTTCCTGCTCCTGCTGGTGCATCCAGGACTGTTCGCCCACACCAGCCCGTTGGACAACAGCGACGACTCGCTGGCGGCACCGGGAGGCTCTCACCTCTTCGGCACCGACCAACTCGGACGCGACATCTACAGCCGGGTGATCTACGGCGCCCGGCCGGTGCTCGCAGCGAGCCTCGGCGGCGTCCTGCTGGCGATGCTCGCCGGGGTCGCCATCGGCCTGATCGGTGGCACCGCACCGCGACTGATCCGCGGCGTGGTGATGCGGATCGTCGACGTCCTGCTCGCGCTGCCCGTGCTGCTGATCGCGCTGATCCTGATCGCCACCATCGGCGCCGGCGTGAAGAGCATCATCCTGGCGCTGGGCGTCGCGTACACGCCTGGATTCGCGCGGGTCGTGGAGGCCTCAGTCCGCAAACTACGGTCGATCGAGTACGTCCAGGCCGCCAAGATGTTCGGCTCCAGCGGCCTGCGGACCGCTGTACGGCATCTGCTGCCCAACCTCGTCACCGAGGTCGTGGTGATGGTCAGCAGCGCCGTCGGCTGGGCCGTCCTGACCGCCACCACGCTGAGCTTCCTGGGGCTCGGCGTCCAACTGCCCAACCCGGACTGGGGCAGCGACCTGGCCGCCGGCGCCACCAGCCTGTCCACGGCCTGGTGGCTGTCCACCTTCCCGGGGATCGCGATCACGGTGACGATCCTGGTCGCCAACTTCGCCGGCGACTGGGTGATGACCTTGATCGATCCGAGCGGCCGCCGCGCGTGGACGAGATTCCGGGCGCTCGGCGGACTCCGGACCAGCCTTCCCGAGGAGAAAGCATGACCGCCACGTCCTCCGCCGCCGCCACGCCGACTACGCAGTACGGCGAGACCGTGCTCAGCATCCGCGACCTGCAGGTCGAGATCCGTACGCCGAACGGCGTGGTCCGACCAGTCGACGGCGTGACGTTCTCCGTACGAGCCGGCGAGACCGTCGGCATCGTGGGCGAATCCGGGTCGGGCAAGACGATGACCGGGATGTCGGTACTCCAGCTGCTGCCGGCCGGCGGTTCGATCGTCGGTGGCTCTATCGAGTTCGACGGCCACGAGCTGACCACGATGAGCCTGTCGGCCCTGCGCCGGTTGCGCGGCAACGACATCGCCGCCGTCTTCCAGGACCCGATGACGTCGCTGAACCCGACCCGGACGATCGGCAGCCAGCTGCGCGAGGCGTACCGCATCCATCGGCCCGGGACCTCGATCGCCGAAGCGAACCGGCGCGCCGAAGAGGTGCTCTCGCTGGTCCGGATGCCGCGGCCGAAAGAGCGCCTGAAGGACTATCCGCACCAGCTGTCGGGCGGGATGCGGCAGCGAGCCATGATCGCCATCGCGCTGCTCTGCGAACCGCGGCTGCTGATCGCGGACGAGCCCACCACCGCCCTGGACGTCTCCATCCAGGCACAGATCCTCGAGTTGCTCGACGACTTGAAGGCCCGGTTGGGGATGGGCATCATCCTGGTCACCCACGACCTGGGCGTGATCGCCGGCCATGCCGACAAAGTCGCCGTCATGTACGGCGGCCGCATCGTCGAGGAGGCGCCTACCGCCGAACTTTTCGCATCTCCACGGCATCGCTACACGCAGGCGCTGTTCGAGTCGATGCCGACCATGGAACTCGATTCGGGCCGCGCACTCGCATCGATTCCGGGCCTGCCCCCGCAGCTGATCGACCTGCCGCCGATGTGCCGGTTCGCGCCGCGCTGCCGGTTCGCGAGTGAGGACTGCCGGACGGAGAACCCCGAGGCGGTGGAGGTGGCGCCAGGTCACACGCACTCCTGCTTCCACCCCAAGCCGACGGACATCGCTGACGCCGAGGACGAGCACCTGTACACCGTGCTCGCCGCGGAAGACCTCCCCACCCGCGGCGGCACCGGCCGGACGCTGGTGACACTCGACGCGATCGAGAAGCAGTACCGGATCAAGAACCCATCAGCGTTCAAGCCCCGCCGGATCCTGCACGCCGTCTCGCAGGTCAGCCTCGACGTGATCGAGGGCGAGACGCTCGGCATCGTCGGTGAGTCCGGCTCGGGCAAGACCACGGTCGGCCGGATGCTCGTCGGGCTGGAAACCCCGACCAGCGGCGCGGTCAGGTTCGACGGCCGCGACATCAGCCGCCTCAGCCGGGCCGGCCAGCAGTCCCGCAGCGGCAACCTGCAGCTGATGTTCCAGGATTCGGCAGCCGCGCTCGACCCACGGATGAACGTCGCCGACCTGATCACCGAGCCACTCGCGGCCCAGCACCTCGGCAGCCGGAGCGAGCGGCGGGCCAAGGTGATGGAGCTGATCGACGCCGTCGGCCTTCCCCGGACCGCGGCCCAGCGACGCGCCTACGAGTTCTCCGGAGGCCAGCGCCAGCGGATCGCGATGGCCCGTGCCCTCGTACTGCGTCCCAAAGTCGTGGTCGCCGATGAACCGGTCTCCGCCCTCGACGTCTCGATCCAGGCACAGATCCTCAATCTGATGCGGTCGCTGCAGGCGAAGTACTCGCTCACTTACGTGGTGATCTCGCACGACCTGTCCCTGCTCAGGTATCTGTCCGACCGCATCGGCGTCATGTACCTGGGGAAGCTGGTCGAGCTCGGGCCGAGCGCCGGCGTCTACGCGGCACCCCGGCATCCCTACACCGCTGGGCTGATCGCCTCGGTCCCCATCCCCGATCCGGGCTTGCGCGAACACAAGCAGAAGGCCGGCCTGACTGGAGAGATCGCCTCCGCGATCGACCCGCCGAGCGGCTGCCGCTTCCGCACCCGCTGCCCTCTGGCCACCGACCTCTGCGCCACCGAAGAGCCAGCCCTCGTACTACGAGACGGCCCCCACGCAGTCGCCTGCCATTACCCCCTAACCACCGACGGAGCCGCCCGGGAATAGGTCTCCATCGAGCGCCGTTGGCCATCAGCATGCGTATTGATATCTGGTCGGACGTCGTCTGCCCGTGGTGCTACATCGGCAAGCGGCGGCTGGAGCAGGCCCTGACCGAGTCCGGCGAGCAGGCCGAGATCGTCTGGCACAGCTTCCAGCTGGACCCGTCGGCGACCAATGACGACCCGCGAGACCTGGCGACGCGGCTTGGCGAGAAGTACGGCGGCGGCCGGGAGTTCGGGCTCGAAGCAAACGAGCGCGTCGCCACCGTCGGCGCGGAGGTGGGTCTGGTCTTCAACTTCGACGTGGCCAAGTCCGCCAACACCGTGGACGCCCACCGCCTCCTCCACCTCGCTCGTGAGCTCGACGGTGACCTGCAGGGCCGACTCAAGGAGCGCCTGCTGAAGGCGTACTTCACGGACGGCCTCCCGGTCGGCGACCACCCGACGCTGACGAAACTGGCGGTCGAGGCCGGCTTGCCCGAGGACCGGGTCACCGAGGTGCTCGCGGGCTCGGAGTACGAGCCTGAGGTGGCGGCAGATCAGGCCCAGGCGCTCGCGTACGGCGCGAACGGGGTGCCGTTCTTCGTCATCGACGAGAAGTACGGCGTCAGCGGGGCCCAGCCGGTCGAGGTGTTCCAGGAGGCGGTCCGGCGCGCGAACGCCGACCGCAAACCGGTCACCCTGATCACCGCTCCGGGCGGCTCGGACGCAGAGGCCTGTGGGCCTGACGGCTGCCCGATCTAATCTGGGTACTGGAGACACGGGACACCTGGTGTCCCCAACACACTGTCGGACGGGGTAAGAAGGACTCATGACTGTCGTGCGTGCACTGGCCAGGCCGTTGCTGTCGACCATTTTCATCGTGCAGGGCGCGAAGGCGCTCCGGGACCCGGAGCCCCACGTGGCGAAGGCGAAGCCGGTGGCGGACCGCCTCGTCCCACTGGTCAAGAAGGTGACACCGGCCCAGGTCGGCGACCGGATCCCCGACAGCACGGCGAACCTGGTCCGGCTGAACGGCGCCGCCCAGGTGCTGGGCGGAGTCTCGCTGGCCAGTGGCAAGGGCCGTCGCCTCGGCGCCGTAGTACTGGCGGCCTCGCTGGTGCCGACGACGCTGGCCGGGCACTCGTTCTGGCAGGAGTCCGACAAGGCTGCCCGGGCCGCCCAGAAGGTGCAGTTCATGAAGAACCTCGGCCTGATGGGTGGGCTGCTGCTCGCCGCGGTCGACACGGAGGGCAAGCCGGGCGTCGCCTGGCGGGCGACCCACGGCGCCAAGGCAGCCAAGCGCGAGACGAAGCGCGGCGCCAAGCTGGCCAAGCGGGAGACCAAGCAGTTCGCGAAGACGGCCAAGCGCGAGGCCAGGCTGGCCGCCCGGCTCGCCAAGGCGGAGCTCCCCTTCGGCTGAACCTCCCGGCCAGCCGACCGCCAGTGTCCCGTGAGCGATGTAGCTTGAACGATGCTGGCGTTCAGGTGCGTGCATCGGGGCGTTTGAGAAGCGTCCTCGATGCGGAG
>NZ_DASRXP010000315.1:0-2687 GCF_035687465.1 Kribbella sp. | reverse complement strand
GGTCAAGGGCGGCGCCAGCAATCCGTGGACGCTGCGCAAGGCCTTGCGGGCGGACGAGATCGCGCGGGCGAACCGGCTGCCGGTGATCAGTCTGGTCGAGTCGGGCGGCGCGGATCTGCCGACGCAGAAGGAGATCTTCATCCCCGGCGGGGCGATGTTCCGCAATCTCACCCGGTTGTCGGCCGAGGGGATCCCGACCATCGCGCTGGTGTTCGGCAACTCCACCGCGGGTGGCGCGTACATCCCGGGCATGAGCGACTACGTCGTGATGGTCGACGGCGGCGCGAAGGTGTTCCTGGCCGGACCGCCGCTGGTGAAGATGGCGACCGGTGAGGATGCGGACGACGAGTCCCTCGGCGGTGCCGCGATGCATGCGCGCCGCTCGGGGCTGGCGGACTACTTCGCGGTGGACGAGCCGGATGCGATCCGGCTGGGCCGGCAGATCGTGGCGCGGCTGAACTGGAAGAAGCAGGGCCCGCCACCGGCAGCGGAGTACGAGGATCCCTTGTACGACGCGGACGAACTGCTCGGGATCGTGCCGGGTGATCTGAAGATCCCGTTCGATCCGCGGGACGTGATCGCCCGGGTGGTGGACGGGTCGGTGTTCGACGAGTTCAAGCCGCTGTACGGGTCGTCGCTCGCGACCGGGTGGGCGTCGGTGCACGGGTATCCGGTCGGCATCCTGGCGAACGCGCGCGGGGTGCTGTTCAGCGAGGAGTCGCAGAAGGCCGCGCAGTTCATCCAGTTGGCGAACCGGGCGTCGGTGCCGTTGATCTTTCTGCACAACACGACCGGCTACATGGTCGGGCAGGAGTACGAGCAGGGCGGGATCATCAAGCACGGTGCGCAGATGATCAACGCGGTCTCGAACTCCCGCGTGCCGCACGTGTCGATCCTGATGGGCGCGTCCTACGGCGCCGGGCACTACGGGATGTGTGGGCGGGCGTTCGATCCGCGGTTCCTGTTCGCCTGGCCGTCGGCGAAGTCCGCGGTGATGGGTCCGCAGCAGCTCGCCGGGGTGCTGTCGATCGTGGCGCGTGCCGCCGCGGCCGCGAAGAACCAGCCGTACGACGAGGACGGCGACGCCGCGATGCGGGCCTATGTGGAAGGGCAGATCGAGGCAGAGTCGCTGCCGATGTTCCTGTCCGGGCGGCTCTATGACGACGGGGTGATCGACCCGCGCGACACCCGGACCGTGCTCGGCCTGTGCCTGTCCGCCATCCACTCGGCCCCGGTCGAGGGAACCCGCTTCGACGGCGCCAACTTCGGCGTCTTCCGGATGTGATCGGCATGACTTCAACTCGAGGGATCACGTCCGTCCTGGTCGCCAACCGCGGCGAGATCGCGCGCAGGGTCTTCCGGACGGCCCGGTCGCTCGGGCTGGGCTGCGTTGCCGTGCACTCGACCGCCGACGCTTCGATGCCGTACGTCGGAGACGCGGACGCGGCCGTTCATTTGCCGGGAAACAGCCCGGGTGAGACCTATCTGCGAGCGCAGTTGGTGATCGAGGCGGCGCTCAAGGCGGGTGCGGATGCGGTGCACCCGGGGTATGGCTTCCTTTCCGAGAACGCGGACTTCGCGCGGGCCGTCGAGGCGGCCGGGCTGGTCTGGATCGGGCCGCCGGCCGAGGCGATCGAGTCGATGGGCTCGAAGATCGAGGCGAAGAAGCTGATGTCGGCCGCCGGGGTGCCGGTGCTGGACGAGCTGACTCCGGCCGAGGTGTCTGCCGAGGACCTGCCGGTGCTGGTGAAGGCGTCCGCGGGCGGGGGTGGGCGCGGGATGCGGGTGGTGCAGCGGCTGGAGGATCTTGCCGCGGAGATCGAGGCTGCGTCGGCTGAGGCGTTGTCCGCGTTCGGTGACGGCACGGTGTTCTGCGAGCGGTATCTGGCGACCGGTCGGCACATCGAGGTTCAGGTGATGGCGGATCGGTACGGCACGATCTGGGCTGTTGGTGAGCGGGAATGCTCGATCCAGCGGCGGCATCAGAAGGTGGTGGAGGAGTCGCCTTCGCCTTTGGTGGAACGGATTCCGTCGATGCGGGCCGCCCTGTTCGAGGCGGCGCGGAAGGCGGCTGCGGCGATCGAGTACGTCGGCGCCGGGACGGTGGAGTTCCTTGCCGATGACGACGGTCAGTTCTTCTTCCTGGAGATGAACACGCGGCTGCAGGTCGAGCATCCGGTGACGGAGTCCACGACCGGGCTGGACCTGGTGGCGCTGCAGTTCGCGGTGGCCGCCGGCGAAGCGCTGCCGCCCGAGCCCCCCGAACCGGTCGGCCACTCGATCGAGGTCCGCCTGTACGCCGAGGACCCAGCCCACAACTGGCAACCCCAAACCGGCCGCCTACACCGCTTCGAACTGGCCGGGGTCGGCAGTTCGACCGGAGGCGCGACGGGGATCGGCAGTTCGACCGGAGGCGCGACGGGGATCGGCGGTTCGGCGGGAAGCGCGACTGCGGCGGAGTTCGGGGCGGGTGGGCCCCGGGAAGGGATGCCGTGGTTGCGGGTGGATTCGGGGGTGGTGAGTGGGTCCGAGGTCTCGCCGTACTACGACGCGATGCTGGCCAAGGTGATCGTCTGGGGAGCAACGCGGCACCAGGCGACCGCTCGATTGGCTGCGGAGTTGAGCCGGGCGAAGATCCACGGAGTACGAACCAACCGCGATCTGCTCATCCGGGTCCTGCGGCACCC
>NZ_DASRXP010000314.1:0-16750 GCF_035687465.1 Kribbella sp. | reverse complement strand
CGAGACGGTCGACCTCGCGGTGGTCGCGGTGCCGGCCGAGGCGGTCATCGACGTGGTGCTCGACTGTGCGGCGAGGGGGGTCCGCGGGCTGGTCGTGGTCTCGAGCGGGTTCGCGGAGATCGGTGACGAGGGCCGGCGGCGGCAGCGCCGGCTGGTCGGGCTCGCCAGGTCGTACGGCATGCGGGTGATCGGACCGAACGCCCTCGGCGTGATCAACACGGCGCCCGGCGTGACGCTGAACGCCTCGCTGTCGCCACTGATGCCGAGCCGCGGGCGGGTCGCGTTCTTCTGCCAGTCGGGCGCGCTCGGCGTCTCGATCCTGGCGGACATGGTCGGCCGCGGCCTCGGGCTGTCGAGCTTCGTGTCGGCGGGCAACCGGGCCGATGTCTCCGGCAACGACCTGATGCAGTACTGGTACTCCGACGAGGCGACCGAGGTGGTCCTGCTCTACCTGGAGTCGCTCGGCAACCCGCGCAAGTTCAGCCGGGTCGCGCGGCGGCTGGCGGGGCGCAAACCGGTGATCGCGCTGAAGTCCGGCCGCGCCACCCAGGGCGTCCCGCTCGGTCACACGGTCCGGCGCAGTCAGTTGCCTGCAGCAACTGTCGACTCGCTGTTCCGGCAGAGCGGCCTGATCGGGGTGGACACGACCGGTGAGCTGTTCGACGTCGCGCAACTGATCGCGCACCAGCCGCTGCCGAAGGGCCGCCGGGTCGCGATCGTCAGCAACTCGGACGCGCTGACCCTGCTCGCCCTCGACACCATGGCCGGCTGCGGGCTGGACATCGCCGGGAAGCCGCACACGCTCAGCGCCGATGCCACCGCGGCCGACTTCGGCCAGGCGCTGGCGGAGGTGTTCACCGACGATCAGGTCGACTCGGTGGTAGTGATCTTCACGCCGCCGGTGCTGCAGAACGGCGACGAGGTCGCCCAGGTGCTCGCCGCGGCCGCCGCGGGCTCGACCAAGCCGGTCGTGTCCACCTTCCTCGCCTCGCGCAGCGTGCCCGAACAACTCCGCGTCCCCGACGAGCACGGCGGCGCAGCCCGCGGCTCGATCCCATCCTTCCTCTCACCCCAGTACGCCGTGGGCGCGCTCGCCAAGGTCACCCAGTACGCCGAGTGGCGGCGTCGCGCGGACTCCCGGATCCCCGACCTGCCGGACATCGACATGGACGGGGCCGAGGCGTTCGTCGCGGAGTTCCTGCAGCGCCATCCGGAGGGGGCCGATCTGGATGACGCGGACAGGCAGCTGTTGCTGAGCTTCTACGACATCAGTGTGCTGCCGTCGTTCCCGGTGCTCTCCGCTGACGAGGCGGTGGCGCGGGCTGCGGATCTCGGCTTCGAGGTGATTCTCAAGGCGACCGCCGAGCAGTGGCGGATGCGGCCGGATCTGGCCGACATCTGGCGCCACATCCACGACGAGGACGACATGCGCCAGGCCTGGGACGAGATGATCCAGACCTTCGGGGTGGCGTCCGATCCGGGTCGCGCGCAGTTCGTCGTCCAGAAGATGGCGCCGCCCGGAGTACCGGTGGTGATCTCGGCACTGGAGGACGTGGCGTTCGGGCCGGTCGTGACGTTCGGGTTGTCGGGGGTGGCGACGGATCTGCTGGGGGACAGGTCGTACCGGATGCCGCCGTTGACCACCGTGGACGCGGCGGAGATGGTGCGGGAGGTGCGGGCGGCGCCGCTGCTGTACGGGTACCGCGGCTCGGACCCGGTCGACATCCCCGCCATCGAGAACCTGCTGCACCGCGTGTCGCGCCTCACGCTCGACCTGGAAGAGGTCGTCCGCCTGGACCTCCGCTCAGTCCTCGTGGCGGCCCAGGGCGCCACTGTCCTGGACACCTCCATCCGCATTGCCCCGAACGAGAAGCCCCGCCAGGACGCCCCCGCCCGTCGCCTCACCTGATTGGGACGCACCCACGTGACAGATCCATCGGTTGAGCTTGCCCTGCGCTTCGGCGTTGGGGAGGTGCGGGGGTTCCGGCAGGTGGGGCGGGGCGCGATGGGGGCCGTCTGGCGACTCGACTCCTCAGCTGGGACCTTCGCGGCGAAGGAAGCGTTCTGGGAGCCGCCGGTAGAGGAGCATGTGCTCCAGGAGGTTGCCTTTCGCAACGCGTGTGCAGCGGCCGGCGTACCGAGCCCACAGCCCCTCGCGGCGACAACGGGCGAGTACGTCGTCGACCTCGAAGGCCTGGCGTGGCGTCTGTTCGAGTGGTGTGACGGCGAGGTGGTGGATCACGGCGACGTGCCCACCACGGCCTGGGTGGCGGCGCAGATGGGTACGATCCACGCCCTCGCCTGGACAACCGGAGACGACCCCGAGCCGGACGACTGGTACGGGGTCGTCGACGTTGACTGGCCCGCGCTGGCCGCCGCGGCCGGAGCTGCTCAGGTCGACTGGGCTGCAGATCTGAAGCAACTGACGCCGCGTCTGGCCGAGCTGGCGGAACTGGTCAACAGCACACCCATCGGCGACCCGGTTTGGTGCCACCGCGACCTCAAGAACACGAACGTACTGCGCCCCGCCGCCGGACGAACGCTCGTCGACTGGGACAACGTGGGCCCACTGGCTCCCTGGCGCGAACTCGGCGACCTGCTGATGCACCACCTGACTAACGAAACCGGCCTGCGCGCCATCACCGCCGCGTACCGCGAAGCCGGCGGAACCGCGGTAGTGGACGGGCCGGCGACGTTCGCCACCGGGCTGGCGATCAGCCTGAACTTCCTGCACGGTCAGGCGACCGCTGCGATGGACGAGCAACTGCAGCCCGCCCATCGCGAGTACGCCGCCTCGACGGTCCTGGCCTTGCTCGCGTCGATCCCGGATCTCCAGACTCTGGAGCGAGCGAGTCAGGCAGTCCGCCGGTAGAGGCTGTTGTCGCGGGTCAGGAAGCCGTAGTCGACCAGTTGCCGCCGTAGCGTCGCGTGGTCCGGGTGCCAGCTGTTCAGGATCGCGTTGACCGTCGCCTCCGGGTACTCGGTCCCGAGGTCGAACGAGCCCGCCAGATGCTCGAGCACGATCCGGAACTTGGCCGGCACGGTCGGCAGTACGGTCAACTGGCCGTCGCGGATGAACGATCGGAGTACGGCATCCCGCGCCGGATCCTCGTCCAGCGGCACCCGCTCAGGGCGCCCTTCGCGCACGACGTCCTTGAATACACCCTCCTCGGCAACCAGCCCACTCTCACCGGCGACGAGCAGGTCGGACTTGCTCAGTCGCTGCACGGCCTTGGCGACAACCGGCAGCCCGAGTCCCGTCACTCCCGCGATCTCCTCCGGAGTACCCGCGCCGAGGACCACAGCGCAGTACACGCGCAGTCTCGACGGCTCGGCCAGGAGTCCACAGAGTTGGTCGGCGTTCATGCCATCCAACCTAAGCTCGCTGACAACCGGATTTTCGCCGTTGATGCTAGACAGGAGCCATGACAGGGCTCACGGAACCAGGTCCTCTGAACGCCATCACCGATGTGCCGGGCGTGCTGGTCGGACAAGTCGAGCGCACCGACGCGCCCTACCTGACCGGCATTACGGTCATCCACGTCCCCGGTACTGCGGTGACCGGTGTCGACGTACGAGGTGGCGCCCCCGGGACCCGGGAGACCGACCTGCTCGACCCCGTGAACGCCAACCCCGGTGTGAACGCGATCGTGCTCACCGGCGGGAGCGCGTACGGCCTCGACACCGCCGGCGGCGTGATGGGCTGGCTCGAGGAACAAGGTCAGGGCGTTCGCGTCGGACCGGGGGAGCGCGACGTGGTCCCGATCGTGCCGACGGCGGTGTTGTTCGACCTCGGTCGTGGCGGCGGGTTCCAGGCACGGCCGACTCACCAGTGGGGTCGCGAGGCGATCGGTGCTGCGAGCAACGGTACGGTTGCCATGGGCAATCACGGTGCGGGGGCAGGCGCCAGGGCCGGGGGATTGAAGGGCGGCGTCGGCACTGCCAGTGTTCGCTTGCCCGACGGTACTACGGTCGGCGCGCTGGTGATCGTGAACGCCGTCGGGTCTACCGTCGACAGCGAGGGACGGTTGTACGGCGCGCAGTACGGGCTGGGGGATGAGTTCGACCAGCTGCAGACGCCGGTGGAATCCACGCCGGAAGGGCTCTCAGGTCCGGTGCCAGGGATGAACACGGTGATCGCGGTCGTCGCGACGGACGCGCCGCTGGACAAGGCAGCGGCCAAGCGGATGGCGATGGTCGCCCACGACGGCCTCGCCCGTGCGATCGACCCGATCCACACGCTGCTGGACGGCGACGCGATCTTCGCGCTGTCGACCTCGCAGGAACAGGCCCGCCTGCGAGTCACCGACCCGGCCGCTCTCGCCCAACTGGAGACACTCTTCGGTGCCGGGGCCCGAACCCTCTGCCGCGCGATCGTCCACGGGATGCTCGCCGCCGAGACTGTCGAGACCCCTGCCGGCAAACTGGTCAGCTACCGCGATGCCTACCCCTCGGCCTTCACGAACTCCTAGCCGCCAGCAGGGTCGCGAACCCGTCGAGATGACAGGCAAGGCCGTACTCGAACAGTCCGTCCAGGTCCGAAATCGTCTCCTCTGGAACCGTTGCCAGCAAAGGAAATCGTCCACTCTCGAGGAGCTCGCCGGCGCGCTTCTGCTCGGCTATCCGCCAGCGGTCGAGCGTCATGCCGGTCTCCTGCTCGGCTTCGATCTCATCCGCCAGGGACAGCGCAACGGTGACGACCAGTCCGTGGAGGGTGAGGGCCTCTCGGATGCAGGTCGTCATGGGCAGCCCGAGCCCGTCGAGTGCGCGCAGGGTCCACTCGGTGTGGGCCGTCAGGTTGGGCATCAGCAACGGTCGGGTGAACGAGACGGCTCTGGGCAGCCAAAGGTGTCGCCGGCAGAGCTGCCATTGCCGGCGGGAGATCAATTCGAGCTTGGCTCGCCATCCCTCTGGCCCCGGGATCGGCAGCTCGGTTTCGCCGAAGGCTTCGTCGACCATCTGCGCCACCAGTTCGTCCTTGGTCGCCACGTGCCGGTACAGCGACATCGGGCCGACGCCGAGCTCGGCCGCGAGTCGCCGCATGGAGAGGGCGTCGAGTCCCTCGCGGTCGGCGATCGTGATGGCGGTGCGGAGAACCTGCTTTGTGTTCAGTACTCGCTTGGGAACGGCGGACGGCCGTGGTTGCGGCGTGCCGGTCAGGCTGACCGGCAGCTTGTGGCGCGTGCTCGCGCTGACCACCGTGCCAGACCCGACCGTCGTCTCGACCAGGCCGTCGTCGCGCAGGATCGCCATCACCTTGGTCGCGGTCGCGACGGCGACGCCCCATCGCTGGGCGATCTGCCGGATGGACGGCATCCGGTCACCGGGCCGCAGGTCGCCGGTCAGGATCCGGGCCCGTAGTTCGGTGACGATCCGCCGGTAGGGCGGATCCGGTCGCTGCGACGACATATCGCCTCCGTTCCCTCGTGAGGATGGCTAGTGTACTAGTTCGATACCTCTCCAGCTAGCACACTTCTTCGTCTTCTGTTACGGCTATTTCGACGGTTCTGCCTACGGTGTACGCATGACAGTGAATACAGCGTACGCATCCGTACGGTCCGCGGAGGACGCGGACCAGCAAGCGGTGCTCGATGTCCTCACCGAGGCGTTCATGAACGATCCCGTCGCCGGCTGGCTCTTTCCTGAGCTGGGCGAACGAGCGCTTCTCCAGCCGCACTTCTACCGCTCCCTGCTCACCCATCCCGCCGGCGAGGCCTACCTGGTCGGCGACCGCGAGGGCGCCTCGATCTGGCTGGCGTATGCCGCGGGACAGGCATCCGAAGAGGACCCTCCAGAAGGCGCGAACCTGGTCTTCGGTCAGAGCGGCGCGAGGCTGCTGGCTCTGGGGCAGGCACTGGCTCAACGACACCCGACTCACGAACCACACCTCTACCTCGCCTGCATGGGAGTGGTGAGCGGGCGGCAGGGTGCCGGACTCGGCTCGGCGCTGTTGCGGCATGGGCTGGATCAAGCCGACGGGGCCGGCATCGCTGCGTATCTGGAGGCGAGTTCGCCCCGGAGCCGCGCCCTCTACCAACGGTACGGATTCCACGATCTCGGCGAACCGGTTCGCGTCGAGGACAGCCCACTGCTGTGGCCCATGTGGCGTCAACCATCCCCAACAGGAGGAGAACACCGATGACAACGAATTCTGAAGATGACACCAGAGCTCGCGATCGGCGGGCGCCGACCCTGGTGTTCGTCCACGGCACCAACTCTTCGTCGTTCTCGTGGTCAGGACTGATCAACGAACTCAACCTGCGCGGGCACCGGAGTGTGGCCGTCGACCTTCCGGGACACGGCGACGAGGGCTTCTTCCCCCGCGCGTACCAGGCTCCGCAGGACCTCGAGGCCTTGGCAACCGAGGCGTCGCCGCTCGCCAAGGTCACCATCGACGACTATGTCGAGCGCGTGATCGGGGTGGCACGTCGCGCCCGTCGCCACGGGCCGGTGATCCTGGTCGGCGCGAGCCAGGGCGGCGTGACCGTCAGCAGGGTCGGCAACGCCGTACCCGATCTGCTCGAGCGGGTCGTCTACGTCTCGGCGTACTGCTGCGTGGACCTGCCGAACATGGCCGCCTACTTCGCGACGCCCGAGAACAAGGACAGCCTGG
Source organism: Kribbella sp. (assembly GCF_035687465.1). Taxonomy (NCBI): domain Bacteria; kingdom Bacillati; phylum Actinomycetota; class Actinomycetes; order Propionibacteriales; family Kribbellaceae; genus Kribbella; species Kribbella sp. Next base: position 10,137 of record NZ_DASRXP010000314.1, on the reverse strand, counting down.
TCGGCCAGGTGACCCAGGCGGTGGTTGCCGATCCAGCGGTCCTCGGGGTGGCCCGGGTCAACTGGCGCACGGCCGATCCGGCGGTGATCCGCGGCATCAAGGAGTGCCTGGCCGGCGACTTCACCGACGATGCGGTGCACCGGATGCTCAACCTGCTCGAACCGGACGAACCTGCCAGCATTCCGCTGACCGAGGCCCGCGGTGAAGCGCACACCTGGGGCCGGATTCCCCGGACGTATGTGCGCTTCACCCTCGACCGGCTGATTCCGCCCGCGCTGCAAGACCGTTTCATCCAGGAGGCCGACCGCCTCACGCCGGACAATCTCACCGATGTGCGAAGTGTCGCGGCACCCCATGTCGGCCCGTTCGGCCGGCCCGAACTGGTGGAGATCTTCGCCGACCTCGCCGGCCGCTGACCCGGCCGCTGATCCGGCCGCTGATCCGGCCGCTGATCCGGTCGCTGATCCGGTCGCACTGACGGGGCGTACGACCAGGGGACTACGCGGGCCGGTCCGAAGGTGACCAAAGGCTGGTCAAGGACCGGCCCGTGGACCGACGATCCCACCGCCGGTCCACGAAAGCCTGCGGGTATGAGTTTCCAGAGTCCCCACTCAACCCAGTCCACCCCGATCCAACAGCAAGCGCAGTACGCCCAACTCACCCAGCCGGCAGCGGTACTGGCGGGCCGAGGACTCGTCAAGTACTACGGCGAGGTCGTCGGTCTTGCCGGGGTGGATGTAGCTGTTCAGTCAGGTGAAGCCCTTGCTGTGATGGGCCCGTCAGGCAATGGCAAGACCACCTTGTTGCACGTGCTCGCGGGCATTCTCACGCCGGATCAGGGTGAGGTTTGGCTCGCTGGTGAGCGAGTCGACCAGCTCGGCGACGCCGCCCGGACCGTACTGCGGCGGCGCCGGCTGGGGTTCGTCTTCCAGGACAACCAACTGCTCGCCGAACTCCCGGCCGACGAGAACGTGGCCCTTCCGCTGATGGTCGACGGGATCTCCCGCCGGGACGCGGTCGGCCGGGCCAGGACCATGCTCGCCCAGGTCGGTCTGTCCGCCGAGGTCGGCCGACGCCCAGGTGAACTCTCCGGCGGCCAGGCCCAGCGCGTCGCCATCGCCCGGGCCCTGGTCGGAGAACCCCAGGTTGTCTTCGCCGACGAACCCACCGGCGCACTCGATGCGACCACCGGCGCCCAGGTGATCGACCTCCTGGTAGGAGCCGCCACCCACCGCGGCGCGGCAGTCGTGGTCGTCACCCACGACGACGCGGTCGCCGCCCGCTGCAACCGAATCCTCCGCATCGTCGACGGCCGGGTGAGCGACCGATGAACCCGATGACGGATCTCGGGCTGCGGTTCGTCCGGCGTCCCGGCCCTGGGGGACGAGCGGCGAATCTCGCGGCCGTCGGCGCGACCGCCGTAGTCGCGTTGCTCGTGACTTTCCTGATCGCGGGGTCGCTCGGGCTGACCCACCGGTCCGACCGGATCGGCTGGCGGTCCACCCTCAACGGCGACTCCAAGACGGCGGTCGGTGCGCTCCACGAAGTACAGGACATGGTCGCGGGCAAGCCGGTCACCCGCTTCGACCTCGCCATCCTCAACGACAAGACCAACGCCGCGCCGCCACCCGGCCTGCCGCGCGTGCCAATGCCGGGGGAGGTCTTCGTCTCACCCAAGCTCGCCGAACTCTGGGGCAGCGGCCTCAGCGACCGCTACAAACTCCCCGAACCCACCGGCGTGATCTCGAACGCGGGCCTGTCGTCGCCAGACGATCTGGTGGCCATCAGAGGCGTGGCCCCGAACTCAGCCGGTATGACTGCCTCCGATCACCCGGACTACCTCGAGTCCTGGCGCGGCACCGCCATCGACGGCCGAATGGCCTTTTTGCTCGTCATGGTTGCCTTCGGCATCGCTCTGGTCCTGTTCCCACTCCTCAGCCTCGTCGGCCAGGCCGCCGGAGTCGCAGCCAAACGCCGCGAACACCGGTTGGCCGCGCTGAGATTGGCCGGCGCTACCCGCGGCCAAGTCCTGTTGCTCAGTGCGGTCGAACAAGCCGTCCTGGCGTTCTTCGGCGCGATCGCGGGTCTGATCGGCTACACCGTGCTGAGCCCGCTGATCGCCAGGATCCCTCTGGGCGGTGGCCGGTGGTACCTGCACGACCTGACCGTGCGTTGGTGGGTCATCCTCGTCGTGCTCATCGCAGTACCGGTCCTGTCAGTGATCAGCGCGCTGATCGGGCTCGGCCGGGTCAGCATCACCCCGCTCGGCGTAGTACGGGGTCAAACCCGCAAGGCGGCCAGTGCGCTGCGGCTCGGCCTGCTGGTGGTCGGCCCGGTGATGCTCGCGGTGCTCGGTACCGGCGGCGCAGTACTGCCCTTACTCATCGGCATCGGCCTTGCGGCACTCGCGGTCCGGGTCGTCGGCCCGTTCGCCGTCCAGGTGATCGGCCGATTCCTGGCCCGTACTGCGAACGGCCCGGTGGTGCTGCTCGCCGGCAGACGACTCGCCGACGACCCCAAGGCGGCGTTCCGCCCGGTTGCCGCCCTGGTTCTCAGCGGCTTCGTGACCGGGTTCCTCGCTCTGTTCATGCCCTTCGGGCTGGCCCAGGACGGCACGGACGCGGCATTCAGCCTCCACACAGACCAGGGACAGACCGTTGCCGTCGCCAAGGAAGTGAGCCACCGACTCTCCGAGGCCGGGTTCACTAGCGAGGTGACTACCTCCGAGGAGTCAGTGGACATTCACGTCTCGACAACCGATCGCGAGAAGGTCAGAACAATCCTGTACGACCTCGTCCCGGATCAGGTGCCTCTGACGGATGCGGAGAAGGACGCACACGAGGCAGGGGTCTACCTCGACATGCGCCTCGGAGTGGCCCTCTTGCTCGGATTGGTCTTCGTCACCGGTGCTGCCTCCACCGCGGCTGGTGCAGTCGGAACGGCACTGGACCAGTCAGCTCCTGCGAGAGCGCTTCGGCGCTCGGGGATCCCACTGAGTGTGATCGAGAGGTCGGCGCGGCTCGCGGCCGTAGTACCGGTGATCGGCGTCGGGTTGCCTGTGGTCGGGTTCGGCGCGCTGTGCGGTCTGGCGCTGAGCGGTGGGCACATCCTGACCCAGGGGAGTTCCGGCGCGATCCTGCTGGCGGGCCAGGTGATCGTCGGGCTCATCCTGGTCGCGGTCGCCGGTGCCGCGGGCGCGCCGGTACTCCGGAAGGCCAGCGCCGGTTAGCGCTATCCACAGGAGGGATCGGGGTCCGGGACCGGCGCATGCAAGGATGAGGTCATGCGTGACCTGAATGCGCCGGTCCCGGACCTCGTGGACGCCTCGTCCCAACTGCGCGACGCGATCGACCGGTGTGGCTACTACCCAGAAGTTGTGACGGACTCGCTCGCGGTGGCGATCGCCCGCGAGCCGATCCGGGCTTTCGTGCTGCAGCACGAGCCGACGTTCGACCGCGACGAGGTGCGGCGGCACATCACCATCCTGGCGCTCACCCCGAGCCGGTTGATCGTCGGGCACACCGACGAGCACGCCGCGGACGACCTGATCGGCGCGCCGTACGCGTCCACCTCCACCGAGGCGATCCCGCTCAACCGGGTGAACGCGGTCGTGGTGAACCGGGTCGTGCCCAATCCGGCCGGTTACGGTTCGGCCAAGGCGTCCGGGGGCAAGACCGACCCGGCGGCTGGCGGTGAGGTGGTGCTGACCATCGGCTGGGGCATGGTGAACCGGATCGACCTCGAGCCGGCCGTCTGCGCAGACCCGAACTGTGAGGCCGACCACGGCTACACCGGCTCGGTTGCCGCCGACGACATCTCACTGCGGATCAGCGCGGCCGCCGACGGCCCGGCCGGGATCCAGCAGGTGCTCGACTTCGCGGCGGCACTGTCCTTCGCAACCAGTAGGTAGAGCAGCGATGTCCGCCCCGGCGACGATCCTCCCTGCTTATGGCGGCGGGTCCTTGGCCGACGTGCTGCCGTCCGTCGCGGCTGCGCTGTCGGTTCCAGGTGAGCAGAACGTCCTCGACCTCCCACCAGCACCCCGGTACGCCGTACTGCTGCTCGACGGCCTCGGGTGGAACCTCCTGCGCGAGCACGCGGAAGTGGCTCCGTATCTGTCCTCGCTGGCCAGCCGCAGCCTGACAGCCGGAGTACCGTCGACGACCGCTACCAGCCTGACCAGCCTCGGCACAGGCTTGCCGCCAGGTGCGCACGGGATCGTCGGCTACAGCTCGATCGTGCCCGAGACTGGCGCCCTGCTGAACGCTTTGGCCTGGGATGCTCCCGTGGACCCGCGCAAATGGCAGCCGCACCAGACCGTGTTCGAGCGGATCGCGGCCGCGGGTGTTGCCACGCGCAACGTCAGCAAGGCGCGGTTCGATACGTCGGGGCTCACCTCAGCGGCATTCCGGGGGAGTGCGCACCGGGGCGCGGACACCGTCGAGGACCGGCTGGACGCGACCAGGTTCGCGAGTCGCGAGGGCAAGTCGTCACTGGTCTACGTGTACGACTCACAGCTGGACTACACCGGTCATAACCAGGGATGCGAGTCCTGGCAGTGGCGCAAGGAGCTCGGCGCCGCCGACGCGTTCGCCGCGCAGGTCCGGTCGGCGCTGCCCAGAGATGCCGTGCTTGTGGTCGTCGCTGACCACGGCATGATCGACGTCGCCCCTGAGAACCGCGTCGACCTGGACGCGGATCCCGCCCTGACAGCCGGGCTGCGGTTGATCGGCGGGGAATCCAGGTTCAGGCATCTGTACTGCGTGGACGGCGCGCTGTCCGACGTACTGGCGACTTATCGGGGAATGCTCGGCGACCGGGCGCTCGTGCTCAGCCGGGAGGAAGCGATCGGGCGCGGGTGGTTCGGCGCGGTCGAGGACAGGGTCCTGCCGCGCATCGGCGATGTCGTCGTGGCGTCGCTCGGCCCGGTGGCGCTGGTGTGCGGGAGCCGGTTCCCGCAGGAGGCCGGGTTGATCGGTCTGCATGGTTCGCTGACCGAGGACGAAATGCTCATCCCGCTGCTCGTCGACGCCCGCTAAAAGCTCCAGACGTTCCAGAAGAAGCTGGACTGGGCGGTCTTCGCGTCGGCATCACGCGCTGTGACCGTCACCTTGTAGCGGCCGGCGCCGGGGGTCAGTACTCCAGTGATCCAGCCGCGTTCGGCGTCGATGCCCAGGCCTGGCGGCAGCCCGGTCGCGGTGTAGCTGATCTCGCCCTTGCTGCTCATCCCCTTGATCAGCAGCGGGATCGCCGGAGTACCGCCGAACCCGATCTGGTCAGCGGGCTGGGTGACGCTAACCCCGGTGCTCGTCCCCTGACCCGTCGACGCCCCGACTGCCTCGGCCGCGTCGACCAGCCCTTCGCCGTAGAAGGAGTTGTTCGCGTCGGAGCCGGTGCACTCGCCTGCCGAGGCCGTCGGACAGGCGATGTCGTTCGCCTGCGCGGACAACCGCGCGCGGACCTGCTCCGGTGTCAGCTTGGGATTCGTACTACGGATCAGCGCGGCGACCCCGGCAACGTGGGGAGACGCCATCGAAGTACCGTCCAGGTTCTGGTAGCCGCCACCAGGGACGGTGGAGTAGACCCGTTCGCCGGGCGCGGAGATGACGATCTTGCCGGTGCCGTAGTTGGAGAAATCCGACTTGACGTTGTCCTGGTCGACCGACGCCACGATCACGACGTTCGGCAGTTCCGTCGGCAGGCTGAGGCAGTCGTTCGTGACCTCGCGCTCGCCGGGAGTCGAGTCGTTCGGGCTGGTGTCGTCGGTGGCCTTCTGGGCGAGGTCGTAGTCCTCGTTGCCCGCGGCGGCGACGTTCACCACGCCCTTGGAGTCGGCGTAGGCGACCGAACGCCGGACCGCCTCCACGATCGCGTCCTGGTCCTGATCCGTCGGGCAGGCGAACAACCAGGGATCGACGTAGTAGCTGTTGTTGGTGACCGAGACGCCCTTGTCGGCCGCGAAGAGGAAGGCGCAGACGGTGTTCTCCGGGAAGAACAGTTCGCTGCCGGGCTCGGCGACGCGGATCGACGAGACCTTGACGCCCGGCGCGACGCCGACCATGCCCTTGCCGTCCTTGGCCGCGGCGATCGACCCGGCCACGTGCGTGCCGTGATCAGCGATCGGACGCCAGGCGCCAGGCCGGGTGTCCAGTTTGCCGTAGGCGCAGGACGCCGACTTGGCCGCGTCGAAGTTGGCCTTGAGGTCGGGGTGCTGGTCGTCGACGCCGCTGTCCAGTACGCCGACGGTGATCGCCTTCGAACCGGGGTTCTTCGCCCAGGCCTTGTCCGCGCCGATCTGGGTCATGTCGGTCCGGGGAATCTCCGGCGAGGTGTCGGGCAGTTCCCGGGGTGCCGGCGGGATCGCGGGGTTGGCCGCGGCCGGGGGAAGGTCCGAAGTACGGGTTGCTCCGACCTTCTGGACGCCGCTGACCGTGCGCATCTTGGTCGCGAAGTCCGCGTTCGACGAATGGACCACGAGCACCCCGATCGCGTCGTACGCGGCGAAGACGGAACCGCCGCTGGAGGTCACCGCTGCGACGACGGTCGCGGTCTGCTTCGGCGCGGTGATCACGAAGTACGGGCGCACGCCGGCCTCGTCCCGGACCGGTGCCGCGGCGGCCGGTAGCGCGGCCGCGGCGAGTGCCATGCAGAGGGTGAGGACCAAGATCAGAGCTTTGCGCACGACCAAGTAGAACCTGCCGGGGGCTCAGAACGAAAGCCGACCCACCCCGGGGTAACTGACCAGCCGACGACTTTGGCAGGATGGGCGCCCGTGGCTGAGCTGCTCTACTTCACCGGGACCATGGACTGCGGCAAGTCCACGCTGGCGCTGCAGATGGATCACAACCACAAGGCGCGCGGCCGGCTGGGGAAGATCTTCACCAGCAACGACCGGGCCGGCGAGTCGACCCTGTCGTCGCGGCTCGGGCTGGTGGCCGAGGCGATCGAGGTCCGGCCCGACTTCGACTTCTGGCAGTACGTCGTCGGCGAACTGACCCACGGCGGCCGGATCGACTACGTGGTCTGCGACGAGGCGCAGTTCTACCAGGCGGAGCAGATCGAGCAGCTGGCCCGGCTGGCGGACGAACTGCAGATCGACGTCTTCTGCTTCGGCATCCTGACCGACTTCCGGGCCAGGATGTTCCCGGGTTCGGCCCGGCTGGTCGAACTCGCGGACCGGATGGAACTCCTCCAGGTCGAGGCCCTGTGCTGGTGCGGCGAACGAGCCACCCACAACGCCCGCACCATCGGCGGCGAAATGGTCACCGAGGGCGAACAACTAGTGGTCGGCGACATGGAGAAGTCCAGTACTGGGCAGTCCGGCGCCGATCTGAGCGTGCCCGACCTGAGCGGGCCTGGCCTGAACGGCGCGGAGATCGCGTACGAGGTGCTCTGCCGCCGCCATCACCGTCGCCGCCTGACCGCCGCGCGCGCCCGCGCCACTCTGTCACCCGAAGTTCTCCCGTTCGGAGGTGCCGTATGAGCCCGTTGATCTCCGCATCCGATCTGCTGGCAGCAGGTCAGCCGCGTCCCGTCATCCTCGACATCACCTGGGTCCTTTCCGCAGCGGCCGGACCCCCCGGGCGCGAGACGTACGCGGCCGGCCACATCCCCGGCGCATACTTCGTCGACCTCGACACCGAACTCGCCTCCCCGCCTGGCGCCGGCGGCCGCCATCCGTTGCCCGACGCAACCACCGTCGAGTCCGTACTACGCCGCGCCGGCGTCAACCCGAACACCCCAGTAGTCGTCTACGACGCCGCAACCTCCATGGCCGCGGCCCGGGCCTGGTGGGTCTTCCGGTACTTCGGCCTCGATGACGTCCGCGTACTCGACGGCGGCCTGGCCGCGTGGAAAACCGCCGGGGGAGAGGTCACCACCGCAGTACCCGAAGATGCCGCAGGCACCTTCACCGCATCTCCCGGCCACGTACCCGCGCTGGATGCCGAGGGAGCCGCCGCTCTGGCTTCGAGCGGCGTACTCCTGGACGCCCGCGCGCCGGAGCGCTTCGCCGGCGAGGTAGAGCCGATCGACCCGGTCGCCGGCCACATCCCCGGAGCAGTCAACGCCCCCACCACAGCCAACGTCGATGCCTCGGGCCACTTCCTCCCGGCCGAGGAACTGCAAGAACGCTTCGCGGCCCTGGGCGCCGACGGCTCGACCGAGGTAGGCGCCTACTGCGGCTCCGGCGTAACAGCAGCCCACGAAGCCCTCGCCCTGGAGATCGCCGGCATCAAAGCCCCCGTCTACGTGGGCTCCTGGTCCGAGTGGATCACCGACCCCACCCGCCCCATCGCCACCGGCCCCGCCTGACGCTCATCGAGCGACCTCTATGGATTCTCCGCAGGTCACCGCCTCCGGCGCTGATCGCGCCCCCCGCCCGTTCGACGTGATCATTGCCGGGTGCGGGCCGACTGGCGCGATGCTGGCCGCCGAACTGCGGCTGCACGATGTGCGGGTACTCGTTCTGGAGCAGGAAACCGAGCCTGTGTCGTTCGTCCGCATAGTCGGTCTGCATATTCGCAGTATCGAGCTGATGGCGATGCGCGGGCTGCTGGATCGCATGCTCGACCTCGGAAGACGGCGTCCGGCCGGCGGATTCTTCGCCGCCATCCCCAAACCCGCCCCCGAGGGCCTGGATTCCGCCCACGCGTATCTGCTGGGTATTCCGCAGCCGGTCGTCGTTCACCTGCTCGAAGAACAGGCGATCCAACTGGGTGCAGGGGTCCGGCGCGGTTGTCCGGTGGCCGATTTCGTGCAGGACGACGAGGGTGTGACCGTCGAGCTGGCCGATGGGGAACAGTTGCGTTCGCGCTATCTCGTCGGCTGCGACGGCGGGCGCAGTACGGTGCGCAAACTGCTCGGCGTCGGCTTCCCCGGCGAGCCCTCGCGGACCGAGACGCTGATGGGCGAGCTGGAAGTGGGTGTGCCGCAGGAGGAGATCGCCGCCAAGGTGACCGAAGTCCGCGAGACCAACAAGGTCTTCAGTCTCGGGCCCTTCGGCGAAGGGGTCTATCGCGTCGTGGTCCCCGTCGCGGGAGTCAGCGAGGCGGGGTCAGCGAGGCGGGGGTCAGCGAGGCGGGAGTCAGCGAGGCGGGAGTCAGCAAGGATGGCTCGGAACCGCCCACCCTCGGGGATTTCAAGCAGCAGTTGCGCGCCATCGCCGGGACCGATTTCGGCGTGCACTCCCCGCGCTGGTTGTCCCGCTTCGGGGATGCCACCCGGCTGGCCGAACGTTATCGGGTCGGGCGGGTGCTGCTGGCCGGCGATGCGGCACACATCCATCCACCCACCGGCGGACAGGGCCTCAACCTGGGCGTTCAGGACGCATTCAACCTCGGCTGGAAGCTGGCCGCACAGATCCGCGGCTGGCGCCGGAAACACTGCTGGACACGTACCAGGCCGAACGTCATCCGGTCGCCGAGGACGTGCTGGACAACACCCGCGCCCAGATGGAACTGCTGTCAGGCGAACCAGGCCCGCAGGCCGTGCGCAGGCTGCTCACCGAACTGATGGACTTCGACGCGGTGAACCGCTATCTGATCGAGAAGATCACTGCGATCGACATCCGCTACGACTTCGGCGAAGGCCCCGACCTGCTCGGCCGCCGCCTGCGCGACATCGACGTGAACCAGGGCCACCTCTACGACCTGCTGCATCGCGGCCGCGGCCTGCTGCTGGACCGCACCGAACGCCTGACCGTCGGCGGCTGGTCAGACCGGGTCGATTACCTCGCGGATCCCACTGCGGCACTGGATGTTCCGTGCGTCCTGCTACGCCCCGACGGCCACGTCGCCTGGATCGGCGACGATCAGCAGGACCTGGACAACCACCTCTCCCACTGGTTCGGCAAACCCGCCAACTAACTTCGCCTGAGCAACCGAAGGCGCGCGAGGAGGCGCTCTGCGCAATGGTGTTGCCTATAGCAACTAGCGGCGACATGTCATACGCACAAGGGATTTCGGCACACAGAGCGACCGTCTCGATTTGCGTGGATCGAACGTCTGTTCTAATATAGACGTCATGAGTACAGTCAGCGCAGACCCCCACTACGGCGACCAGGAGTTCGCCGTGGAGTTTGCTGCGCTGCTCGGCGCCGGGCGGATCTGTGTCCCGGATGACCCTGACGCGCCGGGT
>NZ_DASRXP010000313.1:0-7607 GCF_035687465.1 Kribbella sp. | reverse complement strand
TCCCGGCTGTCCGCGATCACTCGCCCGGCGACCTTGACGACCACGCGGTCGGGGTTCTTCTCGACCGTGATCGGGTGATCCGGACCAGGAATCTTGACCTGCTTGTCAGACATGACACGCTCCGCTCCGAAAAGGCAATATTCACTTTTCAACAACTGCGGCCTGATCGCTGCCATTCCCCGATCAGATGGGTGAGAGTTCCACCAGCAAGCAGGGTCCGCCGTCGAAGGTGCCGCCGTCGATCCCGAGCACCAGGCCGTCGGCGTACAGCAGCGGTCCGGTCAGGTACGCCGGGTCGATGCCTAGCTGGTCCGCCACAATGCTGTGACCGTGCACGATCCGGCTGCCGCCGAGGTGGCTCATCAGGTCCGAAGCGATCGCCGGTCCGTCGGGACCACGGAACGCGTAGCGGGACGTCATTCGCCGCCACATCTCCCACCAGACGGTGATGTCGTCGCTGTGCAGGTCGACCCGCGCCGCGGAGTTGATCTCCTCGATCGAGTCGCCCCACTCCAAGTACTCCTCGGAGTCGGAGTGCATCAGCAGGTGGTTCGCGTCCAGCCCGAGCATCGGCTGCTCGATCAGCCAGGCGACGTCGTCGTCGGTGAGCAGTTCCTGGTCGCGGTCCTGGCCGCCGTTCAGGGCCCAGCTGCGCTCGAAGCTGCGGGTGGTGATCCCCTCGTGCGGCACGAAGGTGTCGCCGAACTTGCGCATCCCGAGCGCCAGGATCTCGTGGTTGCCGAGCAGCATCCGTACCTCGCCGGGACCACCTGACGCCTGCGCGGCCAACCGGCGTACGAGCTGAAGCACGCCGACGCCGTCCGGGCCGCGGTCGAAGAAGTCGCCCAGCAACCACAGGCGCGCGTCCCGGCCGGACCAGTTGCCTTCGGTGTCGACCAGCTCCGCCTCGCGCAGGGCGGCCGCCAGCTTCTCGGGGTGACCGTGGATGTCGCTGACCGCGAACGTCGCGGTCATCCGCGGGTCACCCCCGCAGCGTCAGCACGATCAGTACGACGTTGAGGGTCGTGATGGCGGTTGCTACCAGGCATGCGGTGAGAGTAGTCGCCCAGCGGTTGACAAGGTCGCCCATGACGCGCCGGGAGGCGGTCAGGCGCACCAGCGGCCACAGCGCGCAGGGAATGCCGAAGCTCAGCACGACCTGGGACACGACCAGTGCACGGCTGGGGTCGATGCCGATCGCAAGGATGATCAGCGCCGGCAGCAACGTGATCAGCCGGCGCGTCGCCAGCGGCACGTGGCGCCGCCAGAAACCGTCCAGGATCACAGACCCGGCGTAGGTGCCGACCGAGGAGGACGCGAAACCACTCGCCAGCAGGGCTAGTGCGAACAGCAGCGCGGGCAGGCTGCCGAGCCGGTCGCCGATCGCGGCGTGCGCCGTGTCCAGCGACTCGGATCCCGTACCCGTCAGCGCGGCGGCCGCGACCACGACCATCGCCAGGTTCACCGCGCCGGCCAGGGCCATCGCGACAGCCACATCCACCCGGGTGGCTCGCAGGACGCGCTGCTTGCCTGACTCCGAGCGGATGGCTTTCCAGTGCCGGTCAGTGACGAGTGCGCCGTGCAGCCAGATCGCGTGCGGCATCACGGTCGCGCCGAGCATGCCGGCCGCCAGGACCAGGGAGTCGGTGCCGTCAAGCCGGGGCACCATCCCGCCGACGATGCCCGAGCCGGAGGGATGCGACTGGATCGTCGACACCACGAATCCGACCAGAACCACGGCGAGCAGCCCGATGATCGCGGCCTCGAACGGCCGCTGACCCCGCTTCGACTGATAGATCAGCAGGCCGAAGGAGACGGCACCGGTGATCACGCCGCCCAGCAGCAACGGGATGCCGAACAGCAGGTTCAGCGCGATCGCCCCGCCGACCACCTCGGCCAGGTCGGTCGCGATCGCCACCAGCTCGGCCTGGGCCCACAGCCCGGTCGAGGTGGATCGCCGGAACTGGTCCCGGCACAGCTGCGGCAAGGTCCGTCCGGTCGCGATGCTCGCCTTGGCCGCCAGGTACTGCACCAGGACGGCCATCAGGTTCGCGCCGACGACGACCCAGCAGAGCAGGTAGCCGTAGGTCGAGCCGGCCGCGATATTGGTGGCGAAGTTGCCCGGATCGACGTACGCGACCGCCGCCACGAAGGCGGGCCCGAGCAGCAGCAGACCCGATCGGTTCAGCTGTCGACGCAACGGTGCCGGTGCATACATGGGAGAAGTGTGTACGACGAAGGTGACAGTTTCCGAGTTCAGTCTCCCTTTGAGACAGAATTAGGCTAGCGAGACAAAAATCAGGACCAGGTCCACCGGACCTCGACCGAGACCTCGATCGTCTGTTCTCCCGGGGTGACGGCCAGATCCGGGGCGAAACCGCCCGATACCGCCTTTGCAGCCATCTCGCGGATCGGTGCGTGCCCGTAGGACTCCGCCACTGCGGCGATCGAGCCGATCGTCTGACCGGCGAGTACGGCCAACTGGTCCGCCTTCTGCCGGGCCTGGGCAAAGGCCAACTCCCGGGCGCACTCCAGCAGCGCGCTCTTGTCCTCCACGTCGAACTGCAGATAGTCCAGCCCGAGGCTGTTGCCGACAGCCTGGACCGCCGCGTTCAGCAGCCGGCCGAACCCGGTCAGATCGCGCGTTGTCACCGTCATCGAGTGCGAGGCGCGATACCCCGCGACCGACATCGAGTCCGCGTACTGCGGGTGCACGTTGACCGAGCTGGTCTGGATGTCGGCGAGCGTGACTCCTTGTTCCCTGAGCGCGGCGGTGACCGCGTCGGTGCGTTCGGCGACCTCGGCGACCGCCGTCGCGACGTCGGCCGCGTCCTGCCCGACGCTGAGGGTGAGGCGGAGGAGATCGGCCGGCGCGGTGGCCTGACCGGTCCCGGTGACGGTGATCCCGGATTCCATGCCGGTCAGTTTGTCATCGCTCGGTCTATCCAGCGTTCACCTGAGCGGGTCAGGGTGGCCCGGACAGAACGCTTGGATGGACTGGGAGGGGTTGTCATGCGCAGGAAGAGTCTGCTCGCGGCCGTGGTGTCGGGAGTGCTGCTGATGGGCGGGACGATGGCCGGCGCCGATGCCACCGGCCGCGACGACCAGGTCGCCCGGGCCTTCGACGCCACCACCCGCAGTACTGCGTGGTCGCAGGTGGCACGGATCCCGTTGAAGTTCCCGACGTACCACCCGCAGGGGTTCGCCCTGGTGGGAGACCTGATCTACCTGTCCAGCGTGGAGGTCCTGGAGGCGCCGGTGAAGTACCCGGTGCCGGTTGACGGGTACGACCGCACGCCGGGCAAGGGGATCGGTCACCTGTTCGTACTGGACCGCCAGGGCAACCTGAAGAAGGACATCCGGCTTGGCGAGGGGACCATCTACCACCCCGGCGGCATCGACTTCGACGGCGAGAACGTGTGGGTCCCGGCGGCGGAGTACAGGCCGAACAGCAAGGCGATCGTCTACAAGGTGAACCCGAAGACCTACAAGGTCACGGAGCAGTTCCGGGTGAAGGACCACGTCGGCGGGGTGGTTCGCGACCGGCGTACGGGCCTGGTGCATGGGGTGAGCTGGGGATCGCGAACCCTATATGAGTGGACCGCGTCCGGCAGGCAACTGGCGGCCGAGGCCAACGAGAGCCACATCCTGGACTACCAGGACTGTGACTACGCCAGCCGTAGCAAGCAGATCTGCGGCGGAGTCACCGGCCTTCCCACTGCTACCGGTGGCAGCTACGAGCTCGGTGGGCTCGCTCTCCTTGACCTGAAGGACAACCGGATCCTGCACGAGATCCCGTTCCCGGCGTTCTCTGCCGCTGGGCATTCAGCGACCCGAAACCCTGTGGCGCTTGAGGTCTCTGGCAACAAGCTGCGGCTGTTCACCGCGCCCGACGACGGTGAGGAGAAGGCCGGCACCGAGATCCTGATCTACGAGTCGCCGATCAGCTGAGGGCAACTGTCAGCTAGCGCGCGGCACGATGCGGGCCGGGATGTCGTGCTGGTGGCAGAGGGCGAGGAGGCCGGTGCCGTCGATCAGCTGTAGTGGTTTGCCGTTGGCGAACTGGTAGCTGGAGGGGCCGAAGCCGCTGGTGGTGATCAGGATGCCCTTGGTCGCGCCTGCATCGAGCACAGTGCCGAAGAGATCCCGTACTGCGCTCGGTGGCACTGTGCGCGTATAGAGCTTCGCCTGCACGACGAACTTGCCGCCTGTGATCGGCCTGGGGTCGTACGCAACGCAGTCGATGCCGCCGTCGGCACCACTGCGGAACAGCCGCGTCTCCAGGCCCATCCGGGTCAGCAGGTTGTGCACGAGGTGCTCGAACTCGTCCGGTGTCAGCTCCAGCAGGTTGGGCCTGGAATCGATCTCACTGAGGACATCCTGTGGCTCGATCGTCCGTGGGTCCGCGAGATCGAAGTCCAGTACGGGCTCGACCGGCTGGAGCTCCTCCGGATGCCGTGACACCTCTGCAGCGAAGTAGTGCCGGACGCAGGCGACCGGGTCGAGCTGGTCGAGCACCAGAGCCTTGAACTGCTCGCGGGTTGCCCGCAAGGTGATCAAGCACGGCCGCACTGTCCGCCCGGTAGCCAGATCGACCGACTCGACCATGCCGTTGAACACGACCGTGTCGACTACGCCGTACCGGTCGTTGCCGAAGGCCAGGTGCAGCGCCCGCAGCGCGCACTGGGCAACCAACTGCTGATAGAGCAGCCGTACGTCGCTCTCCGGCCGCGGCACCGCGACCACCTTGTCCTGCTCCTTGTCATACCGGTACGACGCTTCGGCCGGTACGACGCTGACGTCGGGCAACTCCCATTCCAACGCCAGCAGGGTCGATTCCGGCACGTACCCGGCCTTGCGGCGCTTGGGGAAGTCGTGCGGTTCGGCAACGCGGTCGAGTGCTTTCTGGAAGTACCGGCTGACCGCCCGCCGGTCGCGTGATTCCACCGCTCGCTGGTACTCGTCGATCCGCGCGTGCTGGTCGGCGGTGTCGTCGTCGAGCCGGCGCTGCTGCTCTGCTTGGTCCCTGGTGGCACGGGCCACCCGCTCGCGCCGGTTCTCCTCGGACGTCCGGTGCCGCTCGATCGCGGCCGCGAACCGGTCCTCCGCCTCCGCCAGCCGCCGGGCATACCGTCGGTTGCCGCCGACCAGGCTCGCGAACGGCCCCGGTCGGTTCGGCACGAACGCGGCCCAGACCGGTCCGGGGTGGGGGACGTGATCGGCGTCCGCGACTGTCGGCGGTGCCCGGCGTGGCGCTCGCTTCAGGGTCTGGAGATCGGTACCGTGAACCTCGACAGCCAGCGCCGCGTCCAGCACGTCCTGCAGCTCTTGGACACGCTCCTGCACCGCAGCTGTACGCTGCGCCGCCTCGGCGGTACGCCCGGGCGGACGCTCGCTGCGGGCATGCCGTTCAACGGACCAGCCCATGGCCTCACACCTCTCCCCACCAGGGTAACCAAGCCACCACGCTCCGCGACCAAGTTCGACGCAGAGTTAGTCATGACATTGACTCCCGTCCATCCTCTGTTTCCCTGCACTCGAACACCCGTTCGCCCACCGGCCAATGCACACACAGTTGCCAACAACAACTTGAGCCGTGTCGCCCCATCCAGGAAAAACATCAGGGCTTGTCGGGTTAAGGGCGGGGCGTCACGATGGCGAGATGAGTTTGCCTTCTTATGGGTCTGGGGTTTCCGAGGTTGCGTTGTTGGGGGAGACGATCGGGGAGAACCTCAGACGCACGGTGGCGGAGTACGGGGAGCGGGAGGCGATGGTCGAGGTCGCCAGTGGGCGGCGGTGGACGTACGCCGAGTTCGGGGCCGCTGTGGAGACCGTGGCGCGGGGGTTGATGGGCAGGGGGATCTCCAAGGGGGAGCGGGTCGGGATCTGGGCGCCGAACTGCGCCGAGTGGACGATCACGCAGTACGCGACGGCGATGATCGGCGCGATCCTGGTGAACATCAATCCGGCCTATCGCACCCACGAGTTGGCCTATGCGCTGAACCAGTCCGGCGTGAAGCTGCTGATCTCGGCGACCGAGTTCAAGACCAGCGACTACCGCAAGATGGTGGAGGAGGTCCGGCCGGACTGCGCGGCGCTCGAGGACACGGTCTACATCGGTACGCCGGACTGGGATGGGCTGGTCGAGGCGGCCGCGACCGTCAGCCAGGAGCAGTTGGAGGAGAGGACGCAGGAGCTCAGCTTCGACGATCCGATCAACATCCAGTACACGTCCGGGACCACCGGATTCCCCAAGGGTGCGACGCTCTCCCATCACAACATCCTGAACAACGGCTACTTCGTCACCGACACGATCGCCTTCGGCCCCGACGACCGGCTGTGCATCCCGGTGCCCTTCTACCACTGCTTCGGCATGGTGATGGCGAACCTCGGCTGTACTACGCACGGCTCGTGCATGGTGATCCCCGGGCCCGCCTTCGATCCGGCTGCGACCTTGCAGGCGGTCCAGGATGAACACTGCACCGGGTTGTACGGCGTACCGACCATGTTCATCGCCGAACTCGGGTTGCCGAACTTCTCGGAGTACGACCTGACCAGTCTGCGAACCGGAGTCATGGCCGGCTCGCCTTGTCCGGTCGAGGTGATGAAGCGGTGTGTGGCCGACATGCACATGGCCGAGGTGGCGATCTGCTACGGCATGACCGAGACCTCGCCGGTGTCGACGCAGACCCGCCGCGACGACGACCTGGACCGCCGTACGTCGACTGTCGGCAAGGTAATGCCGCACGTCGAGGTGAAGCTGGTCGACCCGGCCACGGGACTCGTCGTACCGCGCGGCGAACCGGGCGAGCTGTGCACTCGCGGGTACTCCGTGATGCTGGGCTACTGGGATGAGCCGGAGAAGACCGCCGAGGCGATCGACCAGGCGCGCTGGATGCACACCGGGGACCTCGCGGTGATGCGCGACGACGGCTACGTGAACATCGTTGGCCGGATCAAGGACATGGTGATCCGCGGCGGCGAGAACGTGTACCCGCGGGAGATCGAGGAGTTCCTCTACACGCATCCGGATATCGCCGACGTGCAGGTGATCGGCGTACCCGATGAGAAGTACGGCGAGGAGCTCTGCGCCTGGATCAAGCTCAAGGACGGCGCCGCGGAGCTCGACGCGGCCAAGGTCAGGGAGTTCGCGACCGGGAAGCTGGCCCACTACAAGATCCCGCGCTACGTCCTCCTCGTCGACGAGTTCCCGATGACCGTCACCGGCAAGATTCGGAAGATCGAGATGCGGGAGAAGTCGCTCGACCTGCTCGGACTGCGGTAGCGACAGCGCCCAGGCTGTCCTTCTGCGTTAGTGGGCGGGATGCTGCGGTTCCACGATCTCGCATGCCGCGAAATGTAGGTGCCTACAGCAACCGAATTGCAGCAGTTGTTGGTTGCGGTGCCTACAGAGGGGCTGTGGTTGTGCGGGTGCATTGGTGATGTGGTTGCGCCGGTGCGTAGAGGGACTGTGGTTGCGCGGTCTCCGCTGCGTGATGGTGCTAGCCGAGGTGGTGGGTGTCAAGGGCGCTTCGCGGCCCTGCGGGCTCGAACAAGTTCGACCCTTGACACCCACCACCTCGGCCAGGGAAGGACGCAGCTACGCG
>NZ_DASRXP010000312.1:0-11348 GCF_035687465.1 Kribbella sp. | reverse complement strand
AGCTGAACGCGACCACCGAGATGGAAGCGATCACCTGGCCGGAGTTCTCCGACCTGCACCCGTTCGCGCCGATCGAGGACGCGGCCGGGTACGTGACGCTGATCGGTCAGCTGGAGCGTTGGCTGGCCGAGGTCACCGGCTACGCGAAGGTGTCGCTGCAGCCGAACGCCGGTTCGCAGGGCGAGCTGGCCGGACTGCTCGCGATCCGGTCGTATCACCGGGCCCAGGGCAACCAAGACCGCAACGTCTGCCTGATCCCGGCGAGTGCGCACGGCACCAACGCGGCCTCCGCGGTGATGGCCGGGATGAAGGTTGTCGTTGTCAAGGGCAACGATGACGGCACGATCGACCTGGACGACCTGCGCGCCAAGGCGGCCGAGCACACCGAGAAGCTCGCCGCGATCATGATCACCTACCCGTCCACGCACGGCGTGTACGAGGAGAGCGTCACCGAGGTGTGCCAGATCGTCCACGACAACGGCGGTCAGGTGTACGTCGACGGTGCGAACCTGAACGCGTTGCTCGGGCTGGCGAAGCCCGGCGAGTTCGGCGGTGACGTGAGCCACCTGAACCTGCACAAGACGTTCTGCATCCCGCACGGTGGCGGTGGCCCGGGTGTCGGTCCGGTCGCGGTGGCTGCGCATCTGGCGCCGTACCTGCCGAACCACCCGCTGCTGGACCAGGCCGGTCCGGAGTCCGGGGTCGGCCCGATCAGCGCAGCGCCGTTCGGTTCGGCCGGTGTGCTGGCGATCTCCTGGGCGTACATCCGGATGATGGGTGCCGAGGGACTCACGGCCGCCACCAAGGCCGCAGTACTGACGGCCAACTACGTGGCGAAGCGGCTCGAGGGCGCCTTCCCGGTGCTGTACACCGGCGAGAACGGGCTGGTCGCGCACGAGTGCATCCTGGATCTGCGGCCGATGACGAAGGAGACGGGAGTCACCGTCGACGACGTCGCGAAGCGGCTGATCGACTACGGCTTCCACGCGCCGACGATGTCGTTCCCGGTCCCGGGCACGCTGATGGTCGAGCCGACCGAGTCCGAGGATCTGGGCGAGCTGGACCGTTTCTGCGACGCGATGATCGCGATCAAGCACGAGGTCGACCGGGTCGCGGCGGGGGAGTGGCCGGCCGGCGACAACCCGCTGGTGAACGCGCCGCACACCGCGTCGTCGGTGATCAACGACAAGTGGGAGCACGCGTACACCCGCGAGGAGGCCGCGTTCCCGCAGTCGGTCGACCGGACCGCGAAGTACTGGCCGCCGGTACGCCGGATCGACGGTGCCTACGGTGACCGCAACCTGATCTGCTCCTGCCCTTCCCCGGAGGCCTTTGAGTGACTTTGCGTACTGACACCACGGCCGCCTTGTACGCCGACGTGGCGGTGGCACAGAGCGAGTGGAAGCTGCCGTCGATCAATGCCGGGGTGATCCGTGACGGAGCCTTGGTGTGGACCGCCTCCCGGGGGCAGTTCGCCTCGGCCAACGGTGGGCAACCCGGACCGGATGTGCAGTACCGGATCGGGTCGATCACGAAGACCATGACGGCGGTGCTGGTGATGCAGTGCCGCGATGACGGGCTGCTCTCGCTGAACGATGCCATCGGCAAGCATCTGCCGGGGGTCGCGTTCGGCGACCGCACGATCCGGCAGTTGCTGGCGCACTCGGGCGGGATGAACGCCGAGCCCGTCGGGCCTTGGTGGGAGCGCAATCCCGGGGTCTCGTTCGACGCGCTGGCGTCGGCGATGGACGACTCCCACGCCGCCGGTCCGGCCGATCAGCGGCACCACTACTCGAATCTCGGGTACGGGCTGCTCGGCGAGATCGTTTCCCGGCTGCGGAACGCGTCCTGGTTCGACCTGGTTTCCGAGCGGATCCTCGCGCCGCTGGAGATGCGCCGTACTGCGTACTTCCCGGCGGCCCCGGCCGCGCAGGGGTTCTCCGTGCATCCGTTCAGCGGACGGCTCGCGGAGGAGCCCGCGTACGACGCCGGGGCGATGGCTCCGGCGGGCCAGTTGTGGAGCACGATCGAGGACCTCGCCCGGTATGCGTCGTTCTGGATCGATCCGTCCCTGGAGGTGCTCGCCCGCGACACCGTCGAGGAGATGGCGGCCCCTTCCGCCGGGGATCCAGGGGAGGCCCTGGCCGCGTCGTACGGGCTTGGCTTGCGGCTGTGCGCGGACGACCCGCACTTGTTCGTCGGGCATACCGGGTCGATGCCCGGGTTCCTGGCGGGGTTGTTCGTGGACCGGGTCCGGCGGATCGGCGCGGTCACCCTGGCGAACGCGACGTACGGGAAGTGCGCCTCGGTGCCGATGGACCTGCTCAGAACGCTCACGGCGTACGAGCCGGTGCTGCCGCCGGAGTGGTTGCCAGAGCTGGAGTTGTCCCAGGGCGAAGAACTGCTGGGGCATTGGTACTGGGGCAACAGCCCGTTGACGATCAGCGTCTCCGCCGGCCTGCTCCAACTCTCCGGCGCGCTCACGTCCCGCTTCTCACCTGTCGGAGCTGATCTGTACCGCGGTCGCGACGGCTACTTCGCCGGCGAGAAACTTCGCGTGATCCGCGAGGGCGGGCGCATCAGCCACCTCGACCTCGCCACCTTCACCCTGACCCAGACGCCGTACGGCCGCTGATTCAGGGCCTGATGTTGGTCGTGCGGTGGAAGACGTTGGTGGGGTCGTAGGTGCGTTTCACGTCGCGGAGGCGGGCGAGCTTCGCCGCGGAGTAGGCCTGGCGGAGGACGGCGTCGCCCTCGTCGGAGATCGTGTTCACGTAGGTGCCGCTGATGTAGGGCTCGAGACCTGCCGAGTACCGGCGGGCCGCGCCGATCCGGGCCTCGTCCTCGGCTGGGTCGGTCCAGTCGGCGGAGGTGGTGAACTCGACCAGGGCGTCGCGGTGGCTGAACGCCGAGTCCTGATCGGGTACGTCGGCGACCGCACCTCCGTTCAGCGTCATCCGCGCGCCCGGCCGGAACGGGTCATTGCCCCAGGCAAGGAATGCGTCGATGGCGGCGTCCGGTAGCTCGCGGAGGTAGTAGCCCTTGCAGTATCGGCGCAGCGCGTGCGTTTCGTCATCATCGGAACGGGTTTGGAGATCCAGGTAGGTCAGTTCGCGGACCTGCTGGTCGATCGGCCGACCGATCCGCTCGTACGACGCCAGCAACCGGCGACCCTCGTCCGGATCACCCACCCAGACGTAGCCGATGCTCGCCACCGGTCTGCCTGGGAACTCGTCCCGCCGGCCGACCCGGGCCACCGGGGTTGCCTGCCGAGGTGTGTCGGCGAACAGGTCTCGCCAGCCGCGGAGCGCAGTACCGGCATCGTTTAGTTCGTAGTACAAGTCCGCGATCAGGGCTCGGGCGCCGACCGGGTGCAGCCGGAACTCGAACTCGGTGACGACGCCGAAGTTCCCGCCACCACCGCGCAGGCCCCAGTACAGGTCGGGGTGCTCGGTCTCGCTGACCCGCAGGACTTCGCCGTCGGCGGTGACCAGCTCGTAGGAGGCGACGTTGTCGCAGCTCAAGCCGTGCAGGCGGGCCAGCCAACCGATGCCGCCGCCCAGGGTGAGGCCGCCGACGCCGGTGTGCGACACGTTGCCTGCTGTCGTCGCCAGCCCGTAGCGCTGCGAGGCGACGTCAAGCGCACCGAGCAGGGCGCCGCCGCCCACCCAGGCACGGCGGCTGCCCGGGTCGACCCGGACAGCGCTCAGCGACGACAGGTCGATCAGCAGGCCGCCGTCCACCACCGGCAGACCGAGGAAGCTGTGCCCGCCACACCGCACCCCGATCTCCAGACCGGCGTCTCGTCCGTAGCGCAGCGCCGCCACGACATCCGAAGTACTGGCGCACCGTGCAATCAAGGCCGGCCGGCGGTCCACGACTGCGTTCCACACTGCCCGGCCGGCGTCGTACCCGTCGTCGCCCGGCCGGACCAGCACACCGTCGAACCCGCGCATCATCAGCTCGGTCATCTCAGCGCACCGCTCTGTTCCGGGCCAGTGACACCAGCAGCACCTGCACCACCCACAGCCCCACCGTCGCCGACCGGAACCTCCTCGCGGTCATCGTCGTACTTGCGTTGCTCATCACAACCTCCTAGTTGTTTGCTGCGTACGACAACCGTCGGCCTCCGGGGTACCTGCTGGCATCCGTGCTGAGCACGGATCCACCACGGAGGCACCACGGATGGGCCATGATGTCCGGGTGGTGGACGACGGGCAGGTGGAGATCTCGGCGCGGGAGGCCGAGGTCCTCGGCGCGATCGCCGACCACCGCTCGAACGCCCAGATCGCCCACGCGCTGCACATCTCGGTCCGCACGGTGGAGAGCCACGTCTCGTCCCTCCTCCGCAAGTACGGCGCCACCGACCGCCGCGACCTCGCCGACCGGTTGGCACCGCCTCGTACCGCGTCGGCGCCGTCTGGCGGTGGGTTTGTCGGGTTGCCGGCTGGGCGGACCACCTTCATTGGGCGCGCGGCGGATCGGGCCGCGGTCGTCGCGGCGCTTGGCGAAGCGCGGCTGGTGACGTTGCTCGGGCCTGGCGGGATGGGCAAGACCCGGCTGGCCGCGGTGGTGGCGGCAGCGCACGGCGTACCGGGGGCATTCGTCGACCTGGTGCCGGCCCGGGACGGTGTGGTCGTCCGGACGGTGGCGGCGACGCTCGGGGTGACGGAGCAGCCGCCGCAGACGTTGGAGCAGGTCCTGGCCGAGCGGTTGCGAGTCGGCCGGTCGCTGCTCGTGCTGGACAACTGCGAGCACGTGGTCGAGGAGGTGGCCACGCTGGCTGAAGGCCTGCTCGCCGCCTGCCCCGGCCTGACGGTGCTGGCAACCAGCCGGGAGCGGCTCGGCGTACCAGGGGAGCAGACTGTGCAGCTGCCTCCGCTCGCAGCCGACTCCGATGCGATCGACCTCTTCACCGACCGCGCGCGGGCCGTCGACCCAACCTTCACCGTCAGTACTGGCGCCTCCTCCGCCGATGCTGCCGACGTCGCCGACGTCTGCGCGCGGCTCGACGGGATGCCGTTGGCGATCGAGCTGGCCGCGGCCCGGATCGGCTCGCTCGGTCTGGACGGGTTGCGGACCGCACTCGACGACCGGCTCCGGTTGCTCGCCGGCGGACGCGGCGCGGACCCGCGGCACCGGTCCATCGCCGCGGTGATCGGCTGGAGCCACGACCTGCTGGACGACGAAGAGCAGTTGCTGTTCCGCCGCCTCGCCATCTACATAGGCGGGTTCGACCTGGACGCGGCCTCTGCGACCAGCCCGGAGCTGGGCCGTGCCGAGGTCGCGGACGTGCTCGGCCGGCTCACCGACAAGAGCCTGGTGGTACGCCGTGAGTCCCGCTGGCGGCTACTTGAGACGGTCCGGGAGTTCGCCCGGTCCCGGTTGACCGCCGAGGAACTGGCGACCGCCCGGGAACGCCATCTCCGCTGGGCCGCCGACACGGCCGCCGCGCTGGAGAACGTCCTCGACCAGCCTCTGCCGAGGGACACCTCGGCGCCATCCGGCCGGCGCTCGTCGGACAACGGGTTCGGCTGGCGCTCGGCGTACGACGCGGTAGTCGGTGACCTTCGCGCGGCCCTGGCTGGAACCGCGGCCAGGCCTGAACCCACTGCACACCGGTTGGCGCGGGCGCTGGGTCACCTCAGCTATGCCCGGCGCAGCTTCGTCGAAGCCGTCGGCCATTACCGGTCCGCGGCGGACCGGGCCGAGGACGGAGTGGCGGCGGCCAGGGACCTGCGATCGGCCGCCGATACCACCCTCGCGATCGCCGATGGGCAGTCCAGCGTTCAGCTCCTACTGGACGCGGCCGACCGAGCGGTTGCCGATAGCAACGTTCGTGCGGCAATGCTCGCTCTGGTGGTGATCACGATCAACCGCTACCCGGCCGGACCGCTGTTCGACCTGCCCGCAGACCACACCGCCCGACTCCTGTCCGAGGCGGAGTCCACGGCGGGCTTGCGCTCCGGGCCGGAGTCGGCTGAGCGGCTGCGGTCTGGGGCGTGGTCCGCTGGCGAGCCGGACGACCTGCACGTCGCCGCGCTGCTCGCCATGGCGAGGGCCTGGGACCACGGCGCTCGGCGGATCGCGGCGGATGAAGGGTTGGCGCAGCAGGCCGTCGACGCGGCCCGGCGGGCCGGTGACCCGGTCCTGATCGCGGGCGCGTTGGACGCGCTCTGTGTCGCGGCCGGGAATGCCGGGCGGTTGCGGGAGGCCCGTTCCTACGCCCTGGAGCGGATGCGGCTGATGGAACCGCTGCCCCGGCACGAGCCGTACGCGGCGTCCGAGCTCATCGACGCCTACTGGGTCTCGTCCATGACCGCGATCGCCACCGGGGACCTGCCGGCCGCGCTGTCGATCGCGCGGGCGGCGCCCGCGGACGACGTGGTCGGGGACCACCCCTACATCTCGTTGCCCCGGCTGATCAGGGTGTACGCGCTGACCGGGCGGTTCGACGCGTGTCTGCGGGATGCTGATGCGCTGTGGGATCGCTGGCAGCGGGCCGGGTCGCCCCCGATGGAGTGGATGGGCTCCGCGGCCTCTGTGGTGGCGATGGTGCACGGATTTCGCGGTGACGGCCTGTTCGACCAGTGGCAGTCCCGCGCACTCGAGTTGGCGAGGACCGAGGACCCGTCGATGTCGCCGTCGCTCGCCGCCGCCGCGATCTTCGCCGAGGCCCGGGTCGCCGTGCAAACCGGCTCGATGCGGAAGGCAGCCGACCAGGTCGCGCGGGCTTTCGTCGCCTTCCCGGAAGGCTATTGGGGACCATATGCCCGCGCGGCCGGTGCGGAGCTCGCGGTAGTCGCCGGCCTGCCGGACGCTGCCGACCGGCTCGCAGCGGCCGCACCTGCCGGAGCCGAGAACGACTGGGCCGCCGCCTGCCTGATCCGCGCAACTGCCCGCCTCTCCGGCGACCCGGACGAGATGCAGTCAGCCGCCGAGGCCTTCGAACGCATCGACGCCCGCTTCGAACGCGCCGCCACCCTCCTACTTACTCCGAAGGGCGCTGCCGAAGGCCGAGCCGAGCTCGCGGACCTCGGCGTACCTGACCCGGGCGGCCGTTGACGTTCGTCACAACTCGGTGTCGCGGTCGTGCTCCTCTCGGAGGGCGACTGCTCTGAGCTCGACTTGGCGTGCGTCGGCCGACCGCCCTGCTCGGTGCAGCAGGACCGCGTGATCCTCGAGCGACTCCATCAGGTGGTGCAGCTCGTCATGATCGTTGGCTGCGCGTCCGTCGAGCAGTACGAGCGCCTCCTCGCCGAGCGCCAGGGCGGGTTCCAACTCACCAAGGTCCTCGTGCACTGAAGCCAGTACATGCAGTGGTCCTACCAGGACTCCGTCGTTCGTCGAGCTGGGACTTTCGCGACAGAGCACGACAGCTTCAACGGCCAGTAAGCGTGCCTGCTCGAGCTCGCCGCGCCGACGGTGGCACTCGGCCGTCGCCGCCAGATCTTCAACGAGGCGGTCAAGTTGTCCGTCCTGGTCGATCAGCGCGCGACGCGCGGCAATTGCGTCTTGGTAGACGGCAATTGCCTCCTCGGTCTCCCCGGTGGCGCTGAACTTTTCTCCGATCATGCTGCAAGCCGCCGCGAAGGCCGGCCGTTGCTCTTCGTTCTCCTCACTGAGCCGGCGCGACAGATCGAGCGACTCGTGCCACCGTGCTGTCGCCTCAGCTGGACGGTTCGCCAGCTTCAGCACGCTTCCGAGAACGTAAAGCGCTTCGGCCAGGTCGGGTAGCCGATGCGACTCCTCGGCAGCAAGGCTGCGCTCGTAGCCGACCCACTCCAGAGCGGGTTTGACTGCGTCCTCGGCACGGTCCAGACGGACCAGGACCCGCATGAGGTTGTGGGTGCTCTCGGCGGCCGGCTCAAGCAGGTCCGGATCCTCTGCGACCAGCCGGCCGCGGATCGACGCCACCTCCTCCGCCACGGGCAGAGAGGCCTGCAACTCGCCGCGCTCCCGAAGGTTGTTCGTGCGGTTGGACAGATCGACGGCGAGCAGTGTCTCGTGCTCCGCGATCAGCCGCCGTCTGATCGCGATGGATTCCTCGGTGGGGGCGACCACCTCGTCGTCGCGCTCCAGCCGCGAAAGGGTGACGGCAAGGTGGTTGAGTGAGCGGGACAGTTCGTCCCTGCGCCCGGGATCGCTCACCACCACCTGCTGCCAGCTCTCGACGCACTGCCGTGCGACCGTCACAGCTTCCTCGTGTCGATCCGCCTCGTTGAGCAGGCGCCAGTGGTGGTCGAGCATCGACGCGTGGCGCCAGCGTTCGGCCGGGCGGTTGTCGGCCAGCCTCCCGAACCTCCGGACCGCTCTGGCGGCGGTCCGCTCAGCTGCTTTCCGGTCACCTCGCTCGAGGTGCGCGACCGTCTCGTAGTAGCTCATCAGCGCTCCGGCCAGATGCGGACTCAGCTTCCAGTCGATGGAGCCGACGATCAGGATCGCCAGCGCCAGGGTGGTCAGGCCGTGGCCGTACTGCCAGCCCGTCCACCAGGTGATCAGGCCGGTCAGGAGCACGGCCAGACCGAGCAGGAACGCCGGCCTTCGCTGATACCAGAGGAAGGGCTTCTCCAGCTGCTTCATGTCGCCCCCAAGTCGTCGCCTTGCGGTGTTAGACGCTTCCCGGCCCGCAGAAGGTTTCGTTTTCCGCTCGGGTCGGCCAGAGGTTCGGCGATTCGTGTGCTGAGGAGCACATCGGTGACAGGCCGTGGCTGAGTTGACACCCGGCTGGCCGGACGGCGTAAGTTAGGGGCGCCTTAGTAAGGCTTACCTAACAACAATCCGGGAGATCTGGATGCCGCATCCCGCGCGTCTGACTGCGCTGAGCTCGCTGCCCCGTGCACCTCATAGGCCCTTCGAACTCGGGGAGTGGCCGCTGGCCTCGACCGTTTCCGATCGATTGCGCGGGCCGTTGCCGGCCGGGCTGCCGACGGACGTGTTACGGCGGACCGCCGAGATGCTGGGGGAGCCGCGGGTACCGTCGACCGGGGTCGGTGAGTCCGCGGCGCTCGACCTGATCGCCGGGCTGCTCGACGAGGGTGGGATCGACCTCAGCCACCCCCACGCCGCGGCGCATCTGCAGCCGCCGGTGTTGCAGGTGGCGGTGGACGCGGATGCGCTGGCCTCGGCGAGCAACGCGTCGATGGACACCTACGACTCCGGTCCCGCGACGCTGGCGATCGAGCAGTGGGTGGTTCGCGCGCTGGCCGGGCTGGCCGGGTTCGGACCCGACGCGGACGGCGTGCTCACTCCGGGCGGCTCCATCTCGAACCTGCTGGCGGTCCTGATCGCCCGCGACAGCGCGGCCGCGGCCGCCGGAATCGACGTACGGCGGCACGGCGTGCGGGGGCTCCACAACCCGGTCGTGTTCTGCTCCGAACTGGCCCACTTCTCCGTCCAGCGAGCCTGCGCGGCGCTCGGTCTGGGCGAGGAGGCGGCCGTCACGATCCCGTCCGACGAGGACTTCCGGATGCGGCTCGACCTGCTGGCCGTCGAGCTGGCCAGGCCGGACCGTACTCCGGTCGCGGTGGTGGCGACCGCCGGTACGACGGACTACGGCTCCATCGACCCGATCGCCGGGATCGCGGCGCTGGCGCACCAATACGGGGCCTGGGTGCACGTGGACGCGGCGTACGGGTTCGGGGCCTTGTTCTCGGACCGGCTGGCTCCGCTGCTGGCCGAACTGCCGGTGGCGGACTCGGTGACGTTGGACCTGCACAAGATCGGTTGGCAGCCGGCGGCGACGAGCATGTTGCTGGTCGCCGACCGGAACCGGTTCGCCTCGTTCGACCGGTCTGTCGACTACCTGAATCCGGCGGATGACATCGACTCCGGGCTGGACGGGCTGCTCGGCCGGAGCCTGCAGACCACCCGGCGCCCGGACGCGGTGAAAGTCGCCACCACTCTGACCGCATACGGCCGGTCCGGACTGGGCAAGATGCTCGACACCTGTCACGAGCTCGCGCACGCCGCCGCTGCCCGGGTCGTTGCCGACAGCAACCTCGAGTTGCTGGCGCCGGTGACCCTGACGACGGTGCTGTTCCGGGTCGCCGGGCAGGGCCTGGCCGCCGACCTGGACGGCGTCCAGGGCGAGGTCCGGCGCCGGTTGCTGACGTCGGGGCGGGTGCTGATCGGCCGGACCAAGGTGCCGGCCAGGAACGGCCGCCCGGCGGCGGTCGCGTTGAAGTTGACGTTGCTGAACCCGAATGCCACCGCGACGGACATCGAGGAACTGCTCGACCTGGTCGTGGCCACCGGCCACGAGGTGCTGTCCGACCGAACGGCAAGCGGAGAGGGAGCAGCGTGACCCCACCCATCGACGTGGCCGTCGAGGCTCATCTGAATGCGATCCTGCGCTGCTACACCCGCGAGTCCGCGATCCCAGTCGCGTCCAGTCCGCTGTCCTTCGCTGTCGGCGACGCGGCGGTGACAGCGACTGTGCAGCACGCATCGCCGACCGGTCTGCACGTGTTCACCGACGTGCTGGTCGACGGTGCTCAAACGGCTCCGGAGGAGCTGGTGCGGTTGTTGTCGGCCGATGCCGACCCGGCCGAGGTGGACGACCTGGTGGCGCGGACCGCGGAGTCGGTGAGGAACGTCGCTGCCTTCGTCGATGCGGCGGGGGCGGAGCGTGGTCCGGGCCGCTTCCTCGCGGCCGAGCAGGCTCTGCTGTACGGCCACTTGAATCATCCGGCTCCCAAGAGCCGGGACGGGTTGAGCGGTGCCGAGCTCGCGGCGTACTCGCCGGAGCTCGGTGGTCGCTTCGCAGTGCACTGGTTCGAGGTCGACGCCGAGCTGGTGTCCTCGGACCAGGTGGCCGGCGCGCCATCACTGCAGGGACTGGACGCCTTGCAGTTGATGGCGGCGCTGGCCGGCATCACGCCGTCCGCGGGTCGCGTGCTGGTACCAGCGCATCCGTGGCAGGCAGCTGCTGTGCAGCAGCGGTCGCGCGTTGCGGCGCTGCTGGCCGAGGGCCGGGTGAAAGCGCTCGGCCCGCAGGGAGCGCAGTGGTACCCGACGTCGAGCTTGCGGACCGTCTACCACCCGGACCTGCCGGTGATGCTGAAGCTGTCGCTCGGCCTGCGCATCACCAACTCCCGGCGCGAGTCGACACCCACCGAGCTGCGCCGCGGCCTGGAGATCAACCGCTTGCTCGACGCCGCCTACAACGCCGGTACCGCGACCGCCCATCCGCGGTTCTCCATCGTGCGGGACCCGGCGTGGGTTGCCCTGGACGAGGGCGGTCCCACTTTGACCGGGCTGGACGTTGCGGTGCGGGAAGTCCCTGCCGACGTTGACAGCTACGCCTGCCTGGCCGGACTGGTCGCGCCTCGGCCGGGCCAGCTCAG
>NZ_DASRXP010000311.1:0-3127 GCF_035687465.1 Kribbella sp. | reverse complement strand
TAGTGCGCGCGGCAGAGGTTGATCTTGGTCCAGACATCCTCATAGCCGGTCTGCTTGCCCTCGGCGTCGACGTAGATCATCGCGCCGGTGACGTTGAAGAACGTGATCATCTCGGTGCAGTCGTCCGGCACCACCAGGGTGTGGATCTCGCCGGGCGGCTCGTAGACGAAGGACCCGGTCTCGGCGACCCACTCGTGCTCGTCGTACTGCCAGCGGCCCTTGATCACATACCCGAACACCGCGCTCGGATGCCGGTGCCGCGACACGATCCCGGCCCGCGTCACCTTCAGCAGGTTGCACCACTGACCGGTGACGGTGTTCAGCATCAGCGGGCGGAACCACACGTCCGGTGCCTGCGGGACCCACAGCCGGTCGTCGTCCGGTACCGCCTGCACGGCGATCTCCTCGGGCACACCGGCCGAGATCGGGATCTGACTCATCTGGTTCTCCTAAGCACTTTGGTAGCCGCCGTCGACGGGGAGGACAGCTCCCGTGATGAACGCGGCGTCAGGTCCGGTGAGGAAGGCGATCGCTCCGGCGACCTCCGAGGCCGTGCCCCAGCGCGCCATCGGAGTACGGGAGAGGATGCGGTCGGCGGCAGCTGGGTCTGCTTGCAGCGCGGCGGTCAGGTCCGTGGCGATCCAGCCGGGTGCGACCGCGTTGACCCGGATGCCCTGCGCGGCCCAGGCGACGGCGAGGGACTTGGTGAGCTGGACGATCCCGCCCTTGCTCGCGCTGTAGGCCGGTACCAGCGGGCCGCCGAAATAGCTCAACATCGAGGCTACGTTGACGATGCAGCCCCTGCTCTCAGCGAGCAGCCCGTACGCCGCCTCGGCTGCCCGCAGCGCGCCGGTGAGGTTGATCTCCAGGACCTCGCGGAACACCTCGGGCCGGTGCTCGTCGCCCCGGCGGATGATGCCGGCCGCGTTCACCAGTACGTCGAGTCGTCCCTGCGAGGTGATCAGGTCTTCCAGCGCTCGTGGATCGCGGAGATCCAGCTCGCGGAGCTCGACTGCCTGCTGGAGCTCGTCGGGTGCGGTAGTCGAATTGAGGCCGGCCGCGATCACGGTGGCTCCGTCGGTCGCCAGGCGGAGGGCGGTGGCTGCGCCGATACCACTTGTGCCGCCGACGACTAGCGCAGTACGGGCTGACATGTCCGGCATCCTGCTCGCTGCTCAGCCCCGGGACAACGAAGACCCGGAAGGCGGATGGGGGGTATCCGCGTTCCGGGTCTTCTGGGTGGGGGGTCAGGGTTTGGCAGTCAGTCCCAGCTGTTGTCGACGCGTTTGTGGTAGCGCTGGCCGGCCTTGCCGCCGATCACCGCCGCGAGCAGCGTGACCACGAGTACGGCGCCGGCCGCGATCAGCCCGCCGGCCGTGAGGGTGTCGTCGGCGATCGGTACGGACGGCAGGTCGACCCGGTCGAGGACGTCGTACTGCGAGCCCGCCAGCGCTCCGATCCCGGCAACGACCAGCGTGACGATCACCCCGATGCCCCAGACGCCGAATCCCTGCCGCGCACCGTCGAACCGGGCCAGCCGGCCGGCCACGTAGCCGCCGTTGTAGTAGGCGATCGCCATCATCACGACCAGCAGCGCGCCGGACACGATGCCGATGGTGCCGGCGTCGTCGCCGTTCCAGTCGATCGTGATCGCGTAGTCGATCGCGGCGGCGATCGCGCCGATGATCCCGGTCAGCAGCACGGTCAGCCCGACCGCGATCAGCCAGCCGAAGAACGCCGAGCCGCCTTTGAAGCCGCGGTACACCGGGTTCACCTCGGCCGCCGGCGAGGTCTTCAGGTCGGCGCGATGCGTCGGCGTACGGACCTCTGGCGGGTCGGGCGTGAACTTCGGGCTGAGCTGCTGAGTATCCGTGTCGTCCCGATACTGCTGAACCATGTGCCTTCTCCTAACGAAAGCCGTTCCTCACAAAGACAGCCCCGTCTCCCTTCTCCCGTACCCCGGCGCCGGGCTGTCCATGCGCTCAGTCCAGCAAGCTGTCGATCCGGTCGTGGTAGCGCTGGCCCGTCTTGCCGCCCAGAAGCGCCGCGAGCAGCGGCAGGATCAGGAGCGCGGCAGCGGTGATGAGGCTGCCGATCAGGAGCGCGTCGTTCGTGATTTGCACGTCCGGGCGGTTCACCTGATCGACCAGGTCGTACTGGTTGTCCAAGAACGCGCCGGTCCCGGCCGCGACCAGGCCGAGGAGCAGGCAAAACATCCAGACACCGAAACCCTGCCGAGCACCGTCGAACCGAGCGAGCCGGCCGGCGACGTAGCCGCCGGTGTAGAAGGCCAGACTGACCATCAGCACGAGGACGGCCGCCAGGGTGATGGCTGCGGTGCCCGCCTGGTTCTCGGCGTCTGCCCGGGTGTAGTCGAGGACGTAGGTGATCCCGGCCCCGGCGCCCGCGATGACGGCGGCCAGCAGCACCATCGTCGACAGCGTGATCAGCCAGCCGAAGTACGCCGCCCCGAACTTGAAGCCCCGGTACGCCGGCCGCTCGACCTCCGAGCGCTGCGGCTCCGGGCGCTCCGGCAGGTCGGGGACCACGGTGACCGGCCGGTCAGGGACCAGTGTGACGCTGGTCATGGCCCGTTCCGCGGCCGCACGCGCTTCCTCGTAACGCTGGGTAGCGGATGCGGGAACAGGCTCGGTCAGTGTGTCGCTGTCGCCGTACTGCTGGACCACTTCACTCTCTCCTCACTGATCAGCCCCGTGGCGGGCTCCCTACCCACCAGGCGGCGGCTCATTCCTCGTGTCAGCAGAATTAACACCCTCTTGTGCAGGCGCCTCCGGAGAGCGGCGAAGCGGTGACCCCGCCCGCGCGGGCGGGGTCACTTCTCGGCTCTACCGGGACGGCGTTCCCTCGGACCTCGCGCCCGGTGCCGGGACGTACCCGGTGGTCCGAGTGGTGAAGGTCCCCCGGCCCTGGGTCCGGCTGCGCAGCTGCGTCGCATAACCGAACAACTCGGCCAGCGGGACGGTGGCGACGATCACCATCGTGCCCGGCCGTGCGGTCGAGCCCGAGATCCGGCCCCGCCGTGCTGCCAAGTCGCCGAGCACGCCGCCGACGGCATCCTCGGGCACGGTCACCGTGACCTCGGCGACCGGCTCCAGGAGCACCATCG
>NZ_DASRXP010000310.1:0-22466 GCF_035687465.1 Kribbella sp. | reverse complement strand
CCTCGGGCGCCACCGCGATCGCCCGCGCGATGCACAGCCGCTGCTGCTGACCGCCGGACAGGCTGAACGCGCTCTCCTTGAGCTTGCTCTTCACCTCTTCCCACAGGCCCGCCTTCGTGAGCGCCTTCTCGACCAGTTCGTCGACGTTGCCTTGGTAGCCGTTGAGCCGGGGGGCGATCGCGACGTTCTCGTAGATGGACTTGGGGAACGGATTGGGTCGCTGGAACACCATCCCGATCCGTCGCCGCAGTTCGATCGGCCGGACGTCGTCGGCGTACAGGTCCTGCCCGTCGTACAGGATCTTGCCCTCGACGCGGGTCCCGGGCATCAGGTCGTGCATGCGGTTGAGACACCGCAGGAACGTGGTCTTCCCGGATCCGGAGGGTCCGATCAGCGCCGTGACCTGGTGCTCGGGAATCGTCATCGTGACGTCGTGGAGCACCTCGGCGCTCCCGTAGAAGAACGACAGGTTGTCCACGACAAAGGCGGAGTTCACGGCTGCTCCAGGGACGGTGCTCACAGGGACATTTGCGCGGTGGCCTTCCGCGCCCTCCGGCTGAGCAGCCTGCCCGCGACGATCAGCAGCAGCAGGAGGATCAGGCTGAACGCGCCGGCCGCGGCCGAGGTCGCGTGCGCGGTCGCACCGGGCAACGAGAGATCGGTGTAGATGACGTCGGTCAGGTACGGCACCGGATGGCCGAACCAGTTCAGTGGCGGATACCCGTTGCTGAATCCGGCGGTGAACAGCAGGGGTGCGAGCTCGCCGGTCGAGATGGCGAGCGCGACGACGAGCCCGCTCAGTACGCCGGGGATCGCCGGCGGCAGCAGAATCCGCCAGACGGTCGCCGTCCGGGTCAGCCCGAGCCCGGCCGCCGCTTCCCGCAGGAACGTCGGGACCTGCCGGAGGGCCACCTCGGTCGTCTTCACGATGTACGGCAGCACCAGGACCGACAAGGCGACGACTCCGGCAAGGTACGAGTACCCCCAACCGAACTGCACGACGAGCGTGATGTACCCGACGTACCCGATCACGATCGACGGCATCCCGGCCAGGACCTCCGAGCAGAACCGCAAGCCGCGGGCGAACCGGCCGGTGCCGAACTCGGCCAGCCAGATGCCGGCCGCGATCCCGACGATGCCGGCCAGGACGGCGACACCCACGAGCAGATACAGGGTGCCGAGGACAGCGTTGAGCAGCCCGTTCTCCGCGGTCGTGGTGGTCAGCAGGTGCCAGTCCAGAACGGGAGCCGCCTGCGCGAAGACGGTGATCAGCACCCAGATCGAGGGTGTGGCGATGATCGCCAGCCCGACGAAACAGACACCCCAGAACGCGCGGTCCCGCAGCGTCCGCATCACCTCACGCTCCCCGGCCGACGGGCAGACCGACGCCACCACCGAGCCGATGAGCGATCCAGCGGCCGGCGGCGTTGGTGAGGACGGTGAGCAGCAGGAGCACGATCCCGACCTCGGCCAGCGCACTCACGGCCAGGCCGGTCGAGTCGGTGAGGGCGCCGTCGAGGAACGCCGCGATCGTGCCGGCCATCGTCGAGAACGGCGAGTAGATGTTGCCGGGATAGATGTTGAGTGCGTTCCCGCTGATGATCAGGATCGCGATGGTCTCGCCGATCGCCCGGGCGAGACCGAGCAGGGCCGCGGCGACGACGCCCGTACGGATGAAGGGAAACACGACCACCCGCACCCCTTCGAGCGGGGTGAGGCCGAGCGCGTGCGCGGCCTCGCGGGTGGCGGGAGACACCGATCGGATCAGGTCCCTGGTGATGGTGGCGATGATCGGGATGATCATCACCGCCAGGACGAGTGATCCGGTCAGCAGTCCCTGCCCGGCACCCACCGGCCCGGACAGCCAAGGTATGTGCAGCGACGCGATCGCCGGGTAGACGGTGCGGGACAGGAACGGGCCCAGCGCGTAGATGCCCCACAAACCGAAGATCACGCTGGGAATCCCGGCCAGCAGTTCGAGGAACACCCCCAAGGCATCCTGCAGCCGGGCCGGAACCTTCTCCGCCAGGACGAGCGCGCCGCCGACGGCGACCGGCAGCGCGAACAGCAGCGCCAGCCCTGACGAGATGGCGGTCCCGACCAACAGCGTCAGGACGCCGTAGTGGGCGCCCGGAGGAGCCGTGGAGCCGGCGGTCGAATAGAGGTTGCCGAGGGTGAAGGTCTTGGTGGTGAAGAACTCCCAGCCGTTGAACTTGATGGCCGGCCAGGCCGTCCGCAGCATCCGGTAGGCGAGGAACACCAGGGCCCCGGTCGGGACGAGGGCGGCGATCGCCAGCACCACGCCCACGGTCCGGTCCCTGGTGGTCGAATCCCTTCGGGACACCGGCTCAGCCGGCGAGCGTGGCGACCGACGACATGGCCGCCTGCCGGACCGCTGCGGGCAGGGGGACGAAGCCCTGCGTGTCCAGGTACTTCGCCTGGTTGCCACCGGTCGTCGACATCGTCCAGCTGAGGAACGTCCGGACGGCGTCCGCCGTATCGGAACTGGACTGCTGCTGCTTCACGACCAGGTACTCGTAGTTGACGATCGGGTACGACGTCGCGCCCGGCTCGTTGATGAGCGACTGGGCCAGGTTGGCCGGGATGCCCGTGGCTCCGGCCTGCACGGCCGCGTTGATCGTGTCCGGTCCGAGCTGGACGAACTTCCCGTCCTTATTCTGCAACTGCGCCTCACCGAGCTTGGCGTCCTGCGCGCTCTTCTCGGCACTGATGCCGACGTAGGCGATGCATCCGGGCGTGGACTGGCACGTCTGCACCATGCCCGGGTTGCCGCTCGCCGTCAGCTCTCCAGCGGCCGCCGGCCAGGTGACAGTCGTCCCCATGCCCGGCCCGCTCTGCCAGCTGGGATTGGTCGCGGACAGGTAGCTCGTGAAGAGGAAGGTGTCGCCCGACGAGTCGACGCGGCGTACCGGCACGATGGTCGTAGCGGGCAACTTGACGCCGGGATTGATCGCGGCGATCGCCGCGTCGTTCCACTTGGTGATCTTGCCCTGGTAGATCTGGGCCAGTACGTCGCCGCTCAGCTTGAGGCCGGTGACGCCGGGCAGGTTGTAGTTGACCGCCTGCGCGGAGATCGCGACCGGAATGTTCATCAAGCCTTGGTTCTGCTGTAGCTGACCGGGGCTCAGGTATGCGTCGGAGCCGCCCAGCTGGACCGTCCCGCTGATGGCGTCGCTGATGCCCTTACCGGATCCACCCGCGGCCGGGTTCAGAGTGATGTTCGGGTACTGCTGCTTCAGCGGCTGGACGAGTTCCTGGAGGAACGGGTACAGCAGGCTGGAGCCGGACTCCTGCAATGTCACCGCACTGGACGGGTTGCCCGTCGCGGCGGCAGCAGGAGTCGAGGCGCTGGAGGAAGTCGAATTGTTCTGGCAACCGCTGATCAACAAGGCCCCCGCCACGAGCAGGGCCGGGAGGAGGTAACGCTTCATGGATCCTCTTCGTCGGTGGTCGGCGTCTCCACCGTCGCACCGAGCGAAGAAGGTGTCGTTCCTGCAGACGCAACACCCCGTGTACCAGCTACCCGGAAGGCTGCCGGAGCGGCGGCTAATTCCCCGGTTGGTAGCGCAGCAGTACGCCGCCGCGCGCCCACGGCCGGGCCTCGATCAGCTCAAGGTCGATCGCCGCGCCTCCAGCGGGAAACACGCTCTTGCCTGCCCCCAGCACGAGCGGACACACCCGCAGCTGCACTTCGTCGACCAGTCCGGCCACGAGCAGCGTCTGGAACAGCGAGATGCTGCCCCACAGGATGATGTCCTTCCCGTCCTCGGCCTTGAGCTCGGTGACCGCCGCGATCGGATCGGTCACCACCTCGGCAGGCTCCCACTCACCCCACGGCGCAGTGTCGAGCGTCGACGACACGACCACCTTGCGCAGGGCGTTGAGCTTCGGGGCGATCACCTCATCGGTTGCCGTCGGCCAGTAACCGATGAACAGCCGGTAGGTCGTCGCGCCGAGCAGCATGGTGTCGACGCTCTCGAGCAACTCGAGGTTGTCGTCGTCCGCCTGCTCCGCGACCGTGTCGAAGAGGTCGAGCTCGCCGCCAGGGCCGGCCGCGTAGCCGTCGAGCGTCACATACTCCTGAAAAACAAGGCGTCTCATAGCGAGACTGTACTAGCCGAAGTGTTTGCCTTCGCCTCTTGCGACGGCCAGTAACACCAGGCCGGACAGAACCAACAGCACGATCATGGTGATGACGAAAGTCAGCACAGAACTACATCTCTCCCCGCATTGTCCTCAGCACAGCCTCACATCTACTGCTACGAGTTCATTCTTCCAGAAGTTCCCCGTAGGCCAACGCCACCTCGTCGACCTGCCACGCCAACGTGTCCGGAGTCACCACCAGCTCGACCCTTGACCACCCGGGCACGTCCGCCGGTTGCCACGAGTTCGCGACGGATTCCCGGGTCGCCTCCATCCGCCGTACGGTCGCCTGCTCGATCTCCTCGGCGGGCCGCGGGGCGTAGACGCGGAACGAGTTCGTGTGTGGCGGCTCCGGGAACACGCGGTACCCGACGGCCTGGAGTGCGGCAGCCAGCTCCACTGCGCGTTCGTGGAGCTCACCCATCAACGGCAGCACGGTACGAAGCCCCTCGCGCGCGGACACGGCGTACGGGAAGAGGGTGTAGACGTTGCCGCCGAGCCTGCGCTGCCAGCGGCGTACCTCGGCGATGAAGTCCTCAGGCCCAGCCACGGCAGCACCGCTGATCCCGCCCAGCCCCTTGTAGAAGGACACGTAGACGGTCGAAGCCAGCGCAGCCACTTCCGCCAGGCTATGTCCGAGGTACGGCGTGCTCTCCCACAGCCGAGCGCCATCGAGATGCAGCGGTACTCCACGCTCCACGCAGGCGTCGGCGAAAACCACCAGCTCGTCCCAGCTGGGCAGAACGAATCCGCCATCCCGCAGGGGCAGCTCCAGCGCCACAGCCGCCAGGTGACCCGGAATCGAGGCCAGCTCGTCGGGGCGGGGCTGCCGCGGCTCGGAGGTCAGCCGCTCGATACGTAGGTGATGCACTTCCTCCAGGGCGTTCAACTCGTGCTGCAGGAAGTGCGACAGCCCGTGCAGCGCCACCCGCTGAGTCCCGGCGCGATCGGCGTGAACCCGCAGCACACTCTGCTGCGCCATGATCCCGGTAGGCATGAAGACAGCTGCTGGTTTGCCCAGCAGCTCCGCGACCTCCTGCTCGAGCGCGGCAACCTCACCGCCGCTGCCGTAGCCGTCGGTCTCGTCGTCAGTCGCGACCTCGGCCAACCGCCGCAGTCTGTCGGGCACAGGCACCTTGCGGCCGGACAGCCAGCGGGTGCAGTCGGCAGCGGCCGCCTTACGGCGCTCGCGGAGATCCTCGGGGGCAGTAGTCGAGTAGGCCACGACTTCCATCCTCCCGCCCCACGCAACCGACTTACAGCCCACCGCCTAATCAGACAGGAGCGGCTCAGACAGGAGTGGTGACAAGGTGCTCGCCCTGCACTGTCTTGATCTCCACGGACCGCACCTGATCGGGCGGCACCAGCACCCCGCCGCCGAACCGGCTGCCCTCGCGCGCGGCCTTCTCCGAGATCACCCAGCTGCCCGCGACCCAGGTCCTACCGCTCTTGTCCGTGACGATCATCTCGCACTCGTCCCCGGCGTTCACCCCGGAGATGTTCACCACGATCCAGCTCCAGCCGGTCCGCGGTTCCACAGTCGTCTTCATCGTCGTACCGGTTGCTGCGTCGGTCGCGGTGACCACCCTGGAACCGGCGGGTGGAGCATCCGCCGTCGCGTCGCCCGCAGTCTGCCGCCCGATCAGTACGCCGCCACCCAGCGCTCCGGCGATCACCACCACAGCAGCCGCGACCAACAGCCACCGCGACCGCCGCCCACGAGCAACGGGCGCAGGTGGAGCGGCAGCAATGGACCGGACCTCCCGCAACGTGCGCTGCAGCAACAGGTCGCCATCGGTAGGCGGCCCGTCCAGGAACGCCTCCGGCGGCACCTCCCCGAGGAACTCCTTCATCTCCTCGAGCTCGGCCAGCTCGGCGCGACCCTCAGCACACCCGGCCAAGTGCTCGTCGACCTCACGAACCTCGTCCGGCTCCAGCGCACCCAGTGCATAGGCGCCCAGCTGCGAGTGATCATGCTCGCTCATCCGGCCACCTCCGCTCCTGGTCCGCCCATCACGGCGCGCAGCGCTCGGAGGGCGTAATACGATCTCGATTTGACGGTACCGGGCGGCACACCCAGCTCCTTCGCGGCCTCGGTCACGGACCGGCCGCGATAGTACAGCTCCACCAGCACCTCTCGGTGCTCCGGCGACACCTGGTCCAGCGCGTCCATCACCACCATGGTGTTCACCACCGACTCGGAGTGATCCCCCTCGACCGGAGGACGGTCCTCCACCTCGGCCACCTCCGCGGGCCGGGCGGCACGCGCCCTGGCCCGGTCGGTGACGATGTTGCGCGCGACGGTCAGCAACCAGCCCCGCACGGACCCCGATCCGTCGAGCAGCTTGTCCGCATGCTTCCAAGCCCGGACCAGCGTCTCCTGTACTACGTCCTCGGCCGCGGCGCGATCGCCGGTCAGCCGGGTCGCGTAGGCCAGCACACTGCGTCCGTGCTCGGCGTACAACGACCGGATCAGCGCCTCGGCGGTCTCTTGACGGCGGTCCGTGTCTCCCACCGCTGTCCTCCCGGCCTCGACTGTCGCGGTGGTTCGTACGATAGGCGATCCCGAGACGCAGCATCCCGCAGGGCCCCGAGCGGTGGTCCACTCGAGGCCCGGCAGAAGACAGTCGGCTGTGGTCATCGACTCAGTAGCCGGAGTTGCCCGAGTCCTGCTTGGTGATCTTCTTGCCGTCCGCGCCGACGACCCACCAGACTCCACCGACCGCCTGACCTTTGGCATCGCCGGCCTTGGTGTCGCTCGCGAACAGGTAGAGCGGCAGCCCTGCCAGGGTCACCTGCTTGCTCCCGTCCGACCGGGTCACAGTGCCGACGAGGGAGGCGTCCACCCCGTCCAGTTGCGGCGTACCGGTGCCCGCCGCCACGGCCGGCCACTTGGCCAGGCAGTCGCCTTCGCAGTTCGACTTGGATGGGCTGGCCGTGTCCTTGTCGAATACGTACAGTGTCCGACCGGTGCCGTCGACAACGATCTTGCCGAAGTCACCCACGTCCGCCGTGGCGAGCTTAAGCTCACCGGAGCCGGTGCCGGAGTCCGACTGGCTGGTGCTGCTCTGCGGTGCGGTGGCCGAGTCGTCGCCGCCACCCCCGCAGGCGGTCAGGGCGGACAGGCCGAGGACGGCCGCGCCGAGGACGAACGCGATGCGCTTCATGGGGTTTCTCCTTGGATGGTTGACCGTTCGACACCACCCACACGGATGGATCGCCGGTCCGGTTCAAGGAGCGGATCCCTGGTTATCGTTACGTTATGAGCACAGACGAAAGCATCCCCGCAGCGGTCCAGCGAGCCCTCACCGCGATCGACGAGCAGGACACCGACGCCTTCGTCGCCGCCTTCGGCCAAGACGGCTTCGTCGACGACTGGGGCCGCCAGTTCCGCGGCCCGGAGCAGATCCGGTCCTGGAGCGACAACGAGCTGATCGGCAAGCACGCGACCTTCTCCGGCACCCAGGTCTCCACTCCGGGCAACCCGATCACCCTGCTCACCCAGGTGGGCGGCGACGGCTTCAACGGGCCCTCACACTTCACCTTCAGCGTTCAGGGCGACGAGATCGCCTCGATGACGATCACGGCCTGAACAGCACCTTGCCCGAGCGGCCCTGCTGCCGCGCGTGGTCCAGGGCCTCACGGAACTCGGCCAGCGGGTAGGTCGCCTCGACCTCCGTGCTCAGCACTCCCTTGGCGACGAGCCGAGCCAGTTCGGAGTACGTCCGTTCGACTTCTTCGCGCGGTGTGTTCTGCAGCCAGTTGAC
Organism: Kribbella sp.; assembly: GCF_035687465.1. Taxonomy (NCBI): domain Bacteria; kingdom Bacillati; phylum Actinomycetota; class Actinomycetes; order Propionibacteriales; family Kribbellaceae; genus Kribbella; species Kribbella sp. The sequence continues at coordinate 14,535 of NZ_DASRXP010000310.1, read as the reverse complement.
CATCCAGAGCCCGCGCAGCGAGAGCTGCCGGTAGATGTAGTCGAAGAGTCCCACCGCGGGCGTCTGGCGCGTCTGCGAGGAGTAGCTCACCAGCGTGCCCCCGTACTCCGCTGCCTGCGCCAGCGCCCCGGCCGTCGCATCGCCCGTACCGTCGAGCACCAGCCGCAGCTTGTTCTCCCCGAGCGCTTCCTGGATCCGATCGGCCAGATCGTTGCCATCGACAATCACCAGGTCCGCCCCGGCCGCTCGCAACCGCGCCGCCACTTCCGGCCGCCGTACGACGCTCAACGTCTTCAGGCCGAGGTGTTTCGCCAGGCCGATGACGTTGACGCCGACACCGGAGTTCCCCATGTTCTGCCCGACCCAGTCCCCCGGCTGAAGGCTCACGTAGTCGGTCAACGCGAGGTGCGCGGTCAGCGGGTTGATCCCCACCATCGCCAGCTGCGCCGGATCGCCGTCGTCCGGAATCACCAAGACGTTGCGGACGGACATCACGACCTCGTCGGCCCAGGTCCCTTGCTCGTAGTTCGGCACGATCAGGACCCGGCGCCCGACCAGCGACCGGTCCACCGACGCACCGGTCTCGACCACCCGCCCCACTCCCTCGGACCCCAGCGCGAACGGGACCTGCGCCTGGTAGCCATAGGTGCCGGAGGCAAGCATGAAGTCGACCGGGTTGATCGCCGCGGCCTCGATCCGGACCAGCACCTGGTCCGCGCCCACGGTCAGGTCCGGATCGGTGACCAGGGCAACGTTCTCGTCGATGTCCCCGATCGCGTTCAAGATGAGCTGACTCATCACTCGCCTCCTAGTTGTTGGTGATGACCATGCGGAAGCGGGCGGCGCCCGACATCATCCGGGCGTAGCCCTCGGCTGCCTGCTCCAGCGGCAGCGTCTCGACCAGCGGCCGGACGTCGTTGCGCAAGGTGAAGGCGAGGTTCTCCTCGTTCTCGCTCGCGGTGCCGGTCAGCGATCCCTCGATCGTGCGACCCCCGAAGACCAGCGACGTCGTGCCCACCTCGATGGGATCGTTCCCGACCCCCACCACGACCAGCCGGCCGCGGACAGCCAACCCTTCCACCAGTGGGCTCATCGACGCGCCGCTGGCCGCGGTCGCCACGATCACCTTCGCGCCGCCGAGCTCCTGTAGCGCCTTGGCCGGATCGACCGCGGCACTGTCGATGTACTCGTCCGCGCCGAGCTTCAGTGCGAGCTCGCGCTTGTCCTCGCCCCGCGCGATGGCGACCACACGCAGCCCAAGCTTGGCGGCGTACTGGATGGCCAAATGTCCGAGACCGCCGACGCCCTGCACTGCAACCAGGTCGCCGTGCAGCGGTGCTCCCCTGCGCAGCGCGTTGAACACAGTGATGCCCGCACACAGCAACGGCGCCGCCTCCGCCGCCGAAAACTCCTCCGGTACTGCGACCAGCCCGCTGACCCGACTCGTCACGTACTCCGCATAGCCACCGTCGACCGTGTCGCCCAGGATCGGCTGGTCCGTGCAGTAGACGAAGTCACCGCGTCGGCAGTTCGCGCACACCCCGCAGTGCCCGGAGAGGTAGCCGACCCCGACCCGCTGGCCGACGGTCCAGCCGGTGACGTCCTCGCCGAGGGCGTCGATCCGCCCGACCACCTCGTGACCGGGCACGATCGCCGTACCGGCCGGGTGGCTGCCGAGCAGGTTGTGCACGCCGACGACATCGCTGTGGCAGATGCCGCACGCCTCGACGGCGATCCGCACCTGGCCACGGGGCGGTTCGGCCAGTTCACGCTCGACCAGGGTGAAAGCGCCGTCCAGCGCCTCGATCGCGCGATAGGTGGTGGTCATGGTTTGCTCCTTGCTAAGACGGTCGGTCATCTTGGAACGGGCAGAGTGTGGCGACTGCGCGGAGTACCGGGTTCAGACCTTGAGCAGGCTGTCGAAGGTGAGCTTGAAGAAGATTTCGAACGGCTCGGACGACTTCTCCGCACGCGCCTGGATCAGGGCGCCCTCCCAGGCGCCGATCAGGAAGCGGGCAGCCTGGTCGGGATCGAGCTCCGCCCGGATGTTGCCGGCCTTCTGGCCGTCGGCGATCGCACCGCCGAGCAACTCGGCCCACAGCCCCAGACCTTGCTGCACGGCCGCCCGGATCGACTCGCTGTGGTCGATGATCTCGGTGCCGAAGTTGCCGAACAGACAGCCCCGGGTGAACTCGTTCGCGACCACGGCGTCGCAGAGGAACTCGAAGCTCGCCCGGATCCTGGCCACCGGCTCGCCCTCGGCGTTCGCGAGGTCCGCCAGTCGGAGGCCCTCGCCGTACCGCTGCAGGGCAACGATCGCGAGCGCTTCCTTGCTCTCGAAGTGGTTGTAGAACGAGCCCTTCGGCACCCCGGCGCGGTCGGTGATGTCCTTCACCGCCGCCGCGTTGAAGCCCCGCTCATGGAACTGGGCCAACGCCGCCTCGACGATCTCTTCCCGCATACTCCGCCTGGCCATGACCCCAATATGACCGGTCGTCTTAAGCCTGTCAAGAACACCGCCGAAGAACGCCGGACGCTTCGCGGCGCGTGCGCTCAGCGTCCACTCTCTAGGCGGGTTCGGTCTCGCGGATTCGTTGGGAGATGACTGCTGAGACGCCGTCGCCTCGCATGGTGACGCCGTAGAGGGCGTCGGCGACCTCCATCGTGCGCTTCTGGTGGGTGATGACAAGGAGCTGGCTGTTCTCGCGCAGTTCCTCGTAGATCTCCAGCAGCCGGCCGAGGTTGGTGTCGTCCAGGGCCGCCTCGACCTCGTCCAGGATGTAGAAGGGCGACGGGCGTGCCTTGAACAGCGCCACCAGGAACGCGACCGCGACCAGGGACCGCTCACCGCCGGACAGCAGCGACAGCCGCTTGACCTTCTTGCCCGGTGGGCGCGCCTCGACGTCGATGCCGGTGCCGAGCATGTCGTCCGGATCGGTCAGGACGAGCCGGCCCTCACCACCGGGGAACAGCCGGCTGAAGACGTGCTGGAAGGCGATCTCGACGTCGCGGTAGGCCTCGGTGAAGACCTGCTCGACCCGGTCGTCGACCTCCTTGACGATGTCCATCAGGTCGCGCCGGGACTTCCGCAGGTCTTCGAGCTGCTCCGACAGGAAGCGGTGCCGCTCCTCCATCGCGTCGAACTCCTCCAGCGCGAGCGGGTTGATCCGGCCCAGCTGATTGAGCGCCCGCTCGGCCGTCTTGAGCCGCTTCTCGACCTTGGCCCGGTTGAACGGCTCGCCCTCGAGCTCGAGATCGGGCTGCTCGGCGTCGGCCGGCTCCTTCGGCAGCGGCGGCACCAGCTGGTCCGGCCCGTACTCCGCGATCAGCGCCTCGACCGCCGTACCGAGCTCGCTCAGTGCCTTCTCGTACAGCTGCTCGAGCCGCATCTTCTGCTCGGCCCGGGCCAGCGCGTCACGGTGCACGGTGTTGGTCAGCTGCTCCAGCTCACTGCTGAGGTTCCTCGTCGCTGAGCGCGCCTGAGCCAGCCCCTGCTCGCGTTCGGCCCGCTGGGCTTGGATCGCGGACCGCTCCGTGGCGGCCAGCTGCAGCGAGTTCTCGAGCCGTGCCAGCACATGCCCGGCCGCCAGATGCACAGCCTGCGCCGCCTCCGACTGACGAGCCCGACGAGCCGCGCGTGCGATCGCCCGGGCCCGAGCCTCACGCTCTTGGCGGGCCGCGCGCTCCAGCGAGTCGGCGCGGCCGGACAGTGCCCGGGCCCGCTCCTCGGTGGTCCGCAGCGAGAGCCGCGCCTCCATCTCTGACGCCCGGCCGGCCTTGGCCTCTTCGGCGAGCCGATCCCGCTCGGTCGTATCCGGCTCGTCGCCACCGTCGTCGTCGTACATCTCGGCGTCGTTGAGCCGCTGCTCCAGGTCCGCGAGGCCGGTCAGGTTCCGGTCGCGCTCCTGCTCGGCCGCCGCGATCGCCTCGGCCATCCGCTGGGCCTCACCGCGCGATGCCTTGGCCAGCGACCCGAAGTGCGCCAGTTGCTCGGCGACCGCGGCCATCGCCGCGTCCGACTCGTGCAGGCGGGCCAGGGTGATCTCGACAGACTCCTTCTGCCGCGACCTCTCATCCTCCATCGCCGCCAGCTCGAACCGCAGCCGCTCGCTCCGCGCAGTGGCTTCCAGCAGCTTCTCGGCCGCCTCGTCCACCGCGGACTGGACCTCGATGAGACTCGGGGCCGCATCCGATCCGCCGTACGCGAAGTGCGCGCCCAGAACGTCGCCGACGCGGGTGGTCGCCATCACGTCGGGCAACTGCTGCACGAGGGAGCGCGCGGCGGGCACATCGTCGACCACGGCGACCTTGCGCAGCAACCGGCGAAGCGCCGACCGCAGGGTCTCCGGGCAATCCACGACCTCGACCGCGTACGTCGCGCCGTAGGGCAACCGGGGCCACGTCGAGAAGTCGTCGGCCGGGGCGTCGCCGAGCAGCATCCCGGCCCGGCCGAGATCGTGCTCCTTGAGGTGACCGACAGCCTCGACCGCGGCAGCGGTGTGCGTGACTGCCACGGCGTCGGCGGCTTCGCCCAGTGCCGCGGCGATCGCTGTCTCGTAACCGGGACGCACGCTCAGCAGTGCGGCGACGGAACCCATCAGGCCGGTCACCTGCTCGGAGGCGGCCAGCAACGCGCCGGCGCCGTCCTTGCGGTTCAGGCCGAGCTCCAGGGCCTCCTTGCGGGCGGCCAGACCGGTCCGCTCACGCTCGGCGTCCCGCTCCTCGGCGCGGAGCTTGGTGAGGCGCTCCTCCAGCTCGTCCAGGACGCTCTGGGCCGCCTCGTACTCCTCGTCCAGGCCACGCTCACCGGCGTCGAGGCCGGCGACCTGGGTCTCGAGCGCGGTGAAGTCGTGCTGCGCCTTGGCAGCCCGGGCCTCCGCCTCCTGCTGATTTGCGGCGAGACGCCCGATCTCGGACTCGGCGGCGGACGCGCGGCTCTTCAGCGCGTTCACCTGGCCGGTCAACCGGGCCAGGCCCTCGCGACGGTCGGCAGCGGCCCGGATCAGCGCCGCCATCCGGCGCTCCTCCTCGGCGTGCTGAGCCTCCAGTTGGTGGCGGCGCTCGACCGCCTCGGCGAGTAGCTCGGAATGAGCCTCCACCTCGGCCTCGATCTGCGCCTCGGTCTCACGGACCTGGGCGGCCTCGAGCTCGAGCTCGTCGGGGTCGCGACCGGCCCGGGGTTCCTCGGCCTCGTCGTTCAGCGAGCGGATCCGGTCGGCGGCGATCCGGGCGGTGCCCTTGATCTTCTCGCCGAAGCCGGACAGCTGGTACCACGTGTCCTGGGCTGCCTGCAGTGCCGGGGCGTCCGTGCGCAGCGCGTCCTCGAGAGTGGCCTCGAGGTCGCGCGCCTCCCGGAGCGCGGCCTCGATCTCGGCCCGCTTGGCCGTCAGCGCGGCCTCGTCCTTGAGCTCGGCCTCGAGCGCCGACTGGGCCTGGACGATGTCGTCCGCGAGCAGCCGGGACCGGCCGTCCCGCACCTCGGCCTGGATCGACACCGCCCGTCGCGCCACCTCCGCCTGGCGCCCGAGCGGTTTCAACTGCCGGCGGATCTCGGCGATCAGGTCGCCGAGCCGGTGCAGGTTGCCCTCGGTGGCCTCCAGCTTCCGGATCGCCTTCTCTTTGCGTTTGCGGTGTTTCAGCACCCCGGCCGCTTCCTCGACGAAGCCGCGGCGCCCCTCAGGAGTGGCGCGCAGGATCGAGTCGAGCTGGCCCTGGCCGACGATGACGTGCATCTCGCGGCCGATACCGGAGTCGCTGAGCAGTTCCTGGACGTCGAGCAGCCGGCAGTTCTGGCCGTTGATCTGGTAGTCCGAGCCGCCGTTGCGGAACATCGTCCGCGAGATCGTCACCTCGGCGTACTCGATCGGCAGCGCGCCGTCGGCGTTGTCGATGGTCAGCACCACCTCGGCGCGGCCCAGCGGGGCCCGGCCGGAGGTGCCGGCGAAGATGACGTCCTCCATCTTGCCGCCACGCAGTGATTTGACGCCCTGCTCGCCCATCACCCAGGAGAGCGCGTCGACGACATTGGACTTACCGGAGCCGTTCGGGCCGACGATGCAGGTGATGCCCGGTTCGAAGTTCATCGTCGTGGCCGACGCGAACGACTTGAAGCCTCGGAGCGTCATGCTCTTCAAGTACAAAGCGTTGCTCCCAACCCGTGAATGGACAGACGATACCGAAGGGAACCGTCGTAACTGCTCGTAACGCTGCCGCTACCGGGGGAAGTAGTTCCGACTGGCAGTCTAACGACTGCCGCCCGCGAACCGGCGGAGGCCGACCGCCATCGCCGGGCATGAAACCGGCGGAGGCCCGGACGGGGGCCGCCGCCGTGGGTGGTGCGGACGGTGACAGGTGATGCTGTGGTCGTGCTTTTTGGTGCGGCTCGGGTCCTCAGACCGAAGCAGGAGCGCGCAGTGCCTCGTCCACCGTGAGCAGACGACCGTCATGAACGGCCGCGACAAGATGGTCGTTCTCTGCCTGCAGGCGCATCACGTGCGCCTCCAGATCGGCGACACGCCGGTTGAGCAGACGAACCTGCTCGAGCATGCGCGGGTCAGTGCCTCCAAGGTGCCCTAGAAGAGCCTTGGCCATTGTGCTGTCCTCCGGAAGGGTCTGGCCTGATAGCGCCCCTGGTCAGCGGAGCGCGGAAATGTGTCCCGTCTTTCAGGGTGACACCGGCAAAGCCAAGGGTCAACCTGGGGTACTTGTATTAACGATATCTCGCTCACCACCGGGCGTGTCGCGGTACCGGCTGGCAGCGCGGGCAACGGTAGGAGGAACGGTTCATGAACGCCTCCCGGCGGATCGGGCGGCCGTCCCGGGGACACGGCGATCCCTCCTGGCCGTAGACGTTCAGGCCCCGCTCGAAGTAGCCGGATTCCCCGTTCACGTTGACGTAGAGGGCGTCGAAACTGGTCCCGCCGACCTCCAGCGCTTCGGCCATCACGTCGTGCGCGTGCCGGAGGATCTCCCTTATTTGCAAGGGTTTCATCGTGTCCGTGGCCCGGGCGTAGTGCAGCTTGGCGCGCCAGAGCGCCTCGTCCGCGTAGATGTTGCCGATCCCGCTGACCAGCGTCTGGTCCAGCAGGGCACGCTTCAGCCCGGTCTTGCGGCGCCGGACGCCGGCCACGAAAAGCTCGGTGTCGAACAGCGGATCGAACGGGTCCCGGGCGATGTGAGCGATCTCTCCCGGCAGTTCGGCGCCGCCCTCGGAGTACGAGAGACCACCGAACATCCGCTGGTCCAGAAAACGGACCTCTCCGCCGTCGTCGGCGAACCGGAACCGGATCCGCAGGTGCTTCTCGTCCGGCGCGCCGACCGGCTGGACCCGGAACTGGCCGCTCATGCCCAGATGCGCGAGCACGGCGTCCCCGGAATCCAGCGGCAGCCAGAGGTATTTCCCGCGCCGCGCGGGCGTGGCGAACGTCTGCCCCTTGAGCCTGGCGACGAAATCGTCCGGCCCGGCGAGATGACGGCGTACCGGCCTCGGATGCAGGACGTCGACCGCGTCGATCGTCCGCCCGGTGGTGAAATCCGCGAGCCCGCGGCGAACGACCTCTACTTCCGGGAGTTCAGGCACCTCAGGGTTGCTGCGACGGGTCTGTGCTGTCCGGGTGGGCCGCCCTGAGTGCCTTCCAGGCGGTCTCGGCAGCCTGCTGCTCGGCTTCCTTCTTGCTCCGGCCGATGCCGTGCCCGTAGGTGTCCGACCCGATCCGGACCCGCGCCTCGAACGTCTTGGCGTGATCCGGCCCTGACTCGGCGATCACGTACTCCGGGACACCGACTCCGAGTTGCGCCACGAGTTCCTGCAGGCTGGTCTTCCAGTCGAGCCCGGCGCCGAGCCGGGCCGAGGACTCCATCAGCTCGTCGAACAGGGTGTGCACCACCCGGCCCGCGACCTCGAAGCCGCGATCCAGGTAGACGGCACCGATCAGCGCCTCGACGCAGTCGGCCAGGATCGACGACTTGTCCCGGCCGCCGGTCGCTTCCTCGCCGCGGCCCAGGCGGAGGTACTTGCCCAGCTTGAGCTCCCGGGCCACCCCCGCCAGGGCGCGCATGTTCACCACAGCCGCGCGCAGCTTGGCGAGCCGGCCCTCGGACAGGGCCGGGTGGTTGCGGAACAGCGACTCCGTGACGATGACGCCGAGCACGGAGTCCCCGAGGAACTCCAGCCGCTCGTTCGTCGGCAGCCCACCGTTCTCGTACGCGAACGAGCGATGGGTGAAGGCGTGCTCCAGTAGTTCGTCAGCCAGCGATACGCCGAGCCTCTTGTTCAGCTCGGCGTAGAGCCCCGTCTCGTTGACCGAGTTCACTAGGTGGTGCCGTTTAGCTCTCGACGACCTGGCGACGCTCGCCCTTGGCGCCGTACTGGCCGCAGGTCGGGCAAACGGTGTGCTGCAGGTGCTTCGCGCGGCAGGCGGGGTTCACGCAGGTGACGAGCGAGGGGGCAGTGGTCTTCCACTGGGCCCGACGGCTCCGGGTGTTGCTGCGCGACATCTTCCGCTTCGGAACGGCCACGGTTATGACTCCTCGGTTCGGCCGGGGGCTTGCGGACCCGGCCGGCTGGCTTGGTTGTTGTCTCTATCGGTCTTGCGGTCGTTCGTCTTGCTGGAGCAGGCCGCTGAGTGCCGACCACCGTGGGTCCACGCCGTCCTCGTGCTTGTGACCGGGCTCGTCCGCCAGGCGTGCGCCACACTCCGCACATAATCCCGGACAGTCGTCCGAACACAAGGGCTGGAACGGTAGCGCGAGCACCACCTGGTCCCTCAGCGCCGGCTCGAGGTCGATCAGATCGCCCTCCATCCGGCTGGCCTCGTCCGGTTCGGCGTCGCTCTCCGGATAGACGTACAGCTCCTGGACGTCAGCGAGGAACTCGTCCTCGACATCGACCAGGCACCGCGCGCACTCCCCGACCAGCCGGCCACTGGCCGACCCGGTCACGAGCACTCCCTCGACCACCGCTTCCAGTCGCAGATCGAACTGGATCGGATCGCCTTCGGGAACGCCGATCACGTCGATCCCGAGATCGGCCGGTGCCACCGCCGTGAAGGAAACCTCGCGTTGGGACCCGGCGCGGCGTGACAGCTCGTGCGTATCGATCACGAGTGGGGACCGCGGGTCCAAGACGCTCAGGACATCCCTTTCAGGCGTGGGCAGGCAGAATCTCGGTCTCGTCGAGACCAGTGGATAACATTACCAACTCCGCCGCCAGTCGCCCAATTGGGGGCACCCTAGAGCTTGTTCAGTAACCGGGAGTGAACAGACGGAGGCAAGAAGTCGGCCACCGATCCGCCGAGTTTGGCGATCTCCTTGACCAGGCTGGAGGAGATGTAAGCGTTCTCCGGCGCGGTCGGCAGGAACACCGTGTCGACCCCCGACATCCGCCGGTTCATCTGCGCCATCTGCAGCTCGTAGTCGTAGTCGCCACCCGACCGCAGACCCTTCACGATCACCCCGGCGCCCTCGGCCCGGCAGTAGTCGACCAGCAGGCCCTCGAAGGTCCCGATCCGGACGTTGCCGAAGGGCGCGGCGATCTCCGTCAGCATCTCGACCCGCTCCTCGACGCTGAACAACCGCTGCTTGGACTGGTTCACCCCCGCCGCGACGATCACCGCGTCGAAGGCGGCGGCCGCGCGGGTGATCACATCCAGATGCCCGTTCGTGGGCGGATCGAAGGTCCCTGGGAAGACAGCTGTGCTCATGCGGCCGGCCCGTTCATGCCCGTGCCCTCGTCATGGCGGTGACCGTACCAAAGCCGGGCCTCGCCGTACTTGCGATCCCGCAGCGCGGCGAACCCGGCCGGCCACTCCCACGGCTCCCGCTTGCCCCGCTCGACCACCACCAGCGCGTCCTCCGCGAGCCACCCGTTGCCGCTCAGCGAGGTCAGCACCTCTTGCAGTTCGGCGGCGTCCAGCTTGTACGGCGGGTCCGCGAACACCAACTCGAACACCCCGGGCGGATTGTCGCCGGCGGCAACCTTCTCAACGGGCCTGACCAACACCGAGGCACCGGGCAGCCCCACCGCCCGGACGTTCGCGGTGATCACGTCAGCCGCCTTGCGATCCGCCTCGACGAGCACGACCTGCGCCGCTCCCCGGGAAAGCGCTTCGAGCCCGATCGCCCCCGAACCGGAGTACAGGTCCAGTACTGCGAGCCCGTCGAAGCTCCCGAACTCCGCCTCCAGGGACGAGAACAACGCCTCCCGGACCCGATCCGCCGTCGGCCTGGTCCCGCTCCCGGCCGGTACTGCGATCCGCCGCCCGCCGGCCACTCCCCCGATGATCCGGGTCACGACTTCTCCAGGTAGTCGGTCGCGTCGGACGCCAGCGCATTGTCCACGTACGAGCGCAGGGACGGGTACGTCACCAGCTCAGGGTCGACCGAAACGATCGAGTGGGCCAGGTTCCGGGCCCGGAGGATGACGTCCTCGTCGCGGAGCACCCTGAGCAGCTTCAGACTGGTCCTGCGGCCCGACTGCGCGACGCCGAGCACGTCGCCCTCGCGCCGGGTCTCCAGGTCGATCCGCGACAGCTCGAAGCCGTCAGTCGTGCCGGCGATCGCGTCCAGCCGCTGCCGGGACTTCGACCCGGGCCAGCTGTCCGTCACGAGCAGGCAGAGCCCGGGCACCTTGCCTCGGCCGACCCGGCCCCGCAGCTGGTGCAGCTGGGAGATGCCGAACCGGTCGGCGTCCATCACCACCATGGTCGAGGCGTTCGGGACGTCCACGCCGACCTCGATCACCGTGGTGGCGATCAGGACGTCGATCTCGCCGGCCGCGAACCGCGTCATCACCGAGTCCTTGACGTCGGCCGGCAACCGCCCGTGCAACACCTCCACCCGCAGCCCGGCGAGGATCTCGGCCAGCTTGTCGGTCATGAACGCGACCGAGAGCGGCGGCCGCAGCGCCTTCCGGCCGGGTTTGGCGCCGTTGTCCTCGTCCATCTGCGCGAACTCGGCCTCCTCGTCCGCGGCGTTCTTCACCTCGTCCCCGATCCGCGGGCAGACCACGTAGACCTGGTGGCCCTTCCCGACCTCCTCGCGGACCCGCTGCCAGGCCCGGTTCAGCCACTCCGGCTTCTCCGTCGCGGGCACCACCGACGAGGCGATCGGCGACCGGCCCGCGGGCAGTTCGGTCAGCGTCGACACCGTCAGGTCCCCGAACACGGTCATCGCGACGGTCCGCGGGATCGGGGTCGCGGTCATCACCAGGACGTGCGGCGTGTTCTCGCCGGACTTCTGACTCAGAGCCGCCCGCTGTTCGACCCCGAACCGGTGCTGTTCGTCGACGACCACCAGCCCGAGGTCGGCGAACTGCACCTTGTCCTCGAGCAACGCGTGCGTGCCGACCACGATCCCGGCGGCTCCACTGGCCGCATCCAACATCGCCGTACGCCGGGCTGCCGCGCCCAGGGAACCCGTCAACAGGCCCACCCGGGTGGCCCGTTCGGCGCCGCCGAGCATGCCTGCCTCGGCCAATTCGCCGAGCATCCTGGTCAGCGTCTTGTAGTGCTGGGTGGCGAGCACCTCGGTCGGGGCGAGGAGAGCCGCCTGGCCGCCCGCATCCACCACCGCGAGCATCGCCCGGAGCGCGACGATCGTCTTTCCGGAGCCGACCTCTCCCTGCAGCAGCCGGTGCATCGGGTGCGGCCGGGCCAGGTCCGCGAAGATCTCCTCGCCGACCTCCGCCTGCCCATCGGTGAGCTTGAACGGCAACCGGGCGTCGAACTCGCCCAGCAGGCCGCCGTCGGTGCGGACCCGCGGTACGGCGTTCAAAGCGTCGGTGACGGCCCGGCGCTGGGCCAGGATCGTCTGCATCACCAGGGCTTCCTCGAACCGGAACCGCTTCTGCGCGTCCTCCCAGTCCTTCTCGGTGTCTGGCAGGTGGACCTTCTGCAGTGCCTCCCGCAGCCCGAGCAGGCCCTCGCCTGTACGGATCTCGACCGACAGCGGATCCTCGACCTCCCCCAGGCTGTCGAGGACGACCTTGACGCTGCGCTCGATCGTCGCGGTCGGCAGCCTCGCGGTGGCCGAGTAGAGCGGCCGGAACGGCTTGGCCCGACGCTCGATCTCATCCTCGCTGAGGTTCTCCTCGTCGAGGACCTCAGTGCCCGGGCCCTTCAGCTGCATGATGTCGCGGAACATCGTCACCTCGCCCCAGAACAGGGCGGCCGTCGCGACGGTCAGCGTGTTCACCAGCCAGGGCTGGTTGAAGAAGGCGAGTTCCAGGTCGTTGCGACCGTCGGTGACCACGACCTTGGTGATCGTCTTGTGCCGCCGGTACTTGTTCACGTCCTCGGGCTTGATCTCCATCTTGGAGTCGAGCGAGCGAACGGTGACCTTCTTGACCCGGCCGCTGACCGTCGCCTGGTCGCCGACCCGGAGCTCTTCGAACGAGGTCAGCTCGCCCTTCTTCAGGTACCGGCGCGGGTAGTGCCGCAGCAGGTCCCCGACGGTCTCGATGCCGAACACCTCCGCGAACGTCTTGGCCGTCTTCGCGCCGACGAAGTCGCGGAGCTTCCGGTCGATGTCAGTCTTCATTCCACCCCGATCAGCAACGGGTACCTGTCCTGCCCTCCGTCGTACACCACGACATCGACATCCCGGCGAATCCGCCGCACATGCCGCACCAGCGCGTCGACCAGTTCCGCGGTCGCATCCTGCCCGCGGACCACCGTCATCAGCTCACCACCACCGCCGAGCAACCGGTCGACCACCCCGGTCGCGGCGGTCTCCAGCTCGTCCGTGATGAGGGCGAAATCGCCGTCCACCACGCCCAGCGCATCGCCGATCTTGCAGGTGCCGGCCATCGTCCAGGCATCCTTCACCGCGATCGTGACGGCCCCGTGCCGGGTCTGCCCGGCCGCGGCGGACAGCTGCACCACGTCGTCGTCAAAGCTGCGCTCCGGGTCGTGAACCGCGATCGCCGCAAGCCCCTGGACCTGAGCCCTCGTCGGGATCACTGCCACCCTCAACCCATCCTGCCGAGCCGCAGTCGCCGCCGCTTCCGCTACCGCGATGGAGTCCTTGTCGTTCGGCAGAATCACGATCTCCGGCGCCCCGGACTCCTCGATCGCCTTCAGCAACTCGCCGGTCGAACACCGTCTCCCAGGACCACCCCGCACGACGATGGCGCCGGCCTCGGCGAACAACCCGGCCAACCCTTCACCGGCCGCGACCGCGATCACGGCCCGCCCCGGGATCGGCGGATGCGGAACCAGGTCCGCGAAATGAGTCACCCGGATCCGGTAAGGACGCCCGATCCCGATCCCTTGCTCGATCGCCGCACCCACGTCATCGGTATGCACATGCACGTTCCACAACTCGTCCCCGCCAACCACCACCACCGAGTCGCCAAGGCGCGCGAGCTGCTGGCGGAAGTCGCCGATCTTCTCGTCCGGAGCGTCCAGGAGATACATCACCTCATAGGCCGGGCCGTCCGCGTCCAGATCGTTCCCCACCTCTGTTTCAGGCTGAATCCGGGCCGGTACTCCGGTCGTCCCCGCAGGCGCGCGCCCCGACAGAACCGACTCCATAGCGCCGAGAATCACGACCAGCCCCGCACCACCGGCGTCGACCACACCTGCTCGCCTCAGCGGCTCCAACTGCTCGGTCGTTTTGATCAATGCGACCCTGGCTGCACCTACAGCCGCAAGGCAGACCTCCGGCAGGCTCTGCCCGTTGTTAGCCGCCTTCAGTGCCGCATTAGCGGCTTCCCGAGCGACGGTCAGCATGGTCCCCTCGACAGGCTCCGCCACCGCCCCGTACGCCGCATCCGCCGCAAACACGAGCGCATCCGCGAACGCAGCCGCCTCACTCATCCGCGGATCGGCCAACACAGACTTCGGCTCGTTCTCCTGACGCCGCGGCAGGTTCTCCGCCAGCCTCAGCCCACACGCCCGTACCAGCTGAGAAGCGATCACCCCCGAATTCCCCCGCGCGCCGAGCAGCGCCCCCCGCCCGAACGCCTGCACCGCCTCCGCGAACGTCAACTCCCCCTCGGGCAGCGCGTCACAAGCGGCCTCCCAGGTCAGATAGAGGTTCGTCCCGGTATCGCCATCCGGCACCGGATACACATTGAGCTCATCGATCTCGACCCGCGCCCGCCCCAACTCAGCCAGCGCAGTACGAGCCCAGCTCCGCAACACCCCCACCGTCAGCACATCCACGCCCGGAAGGCTAACCGCTCCACCCCGATTTCCCCTCCCACCCCATCCGTCGCGCCGCCCACCGACTGCTCCGGAACCCAGCCCGCGGCGATCCCGCCGCCGCCCCAGCACCCACCTCCGTACGCCGCTCCACTCGCATCCCGCCGACCCGACCCCACGTCAGGGGCCGGTGTTCGTCGGGCGGTAGGTGTGGGTGGTTCGCGGGTAGGTGTGGGTGGTTCGCGGGGTTCATAGGTGTGGGTGGTTCGCGTCGCCGGGCTGCGTGAGTTTGCTAGTCGTGGTGAGGTGAGTCAAGGGCGCTTCGCGGCCCTTCGGGCTCGAACAAGTTCGACCCTTGACACACCTCACCACGACCAGGGAAGGACGCAGC
>NZ_DASRXP010000309.1:0-16597 GCF_035687465.1 Kribbella sp. | reverse complement strand
TCCCAGTGGTCGGCGCCTATCTCGTTTGGCGCGAGTTCCAGTTCGGCAGCCGGACCGAGGCACTGGCCCGCGAACTGGAGAACGCCGGGGGTCTGCCGGTCGACGATCTCCCGCGCCGGCCTTCGGGGCGAATCGACCGGGCTGCCGCGGACGCTGCCTTCTCGAAATACAAGGAAGAGGCGGAAGCCGACCCGGATGACTGGCGGGTGTGGTTCCGGCTGTCCACCGCGTACGACGCCGCGGGCGATCGCAAACGGGCGCGGGCTTCGATGCGGACAGCGATCGTCCATCACGACCAGCAAGTGAACTGACAGTCCCTCTCAGCTGGAAGTTTCTCGTACTTGGCTGTGGACGCTCCGGACCGCCTGACAAGGCGGTACGGAACGGGATACCTTCAGTAGGTGCGTGACGACCGTCACGGACAGGCCGGAGACTGGGGTGGAGCCGTCCTTTGCCATCAGACGGATCTCGCCGCGGCTCGGACGACGCCCAGGGGACAGGTTTCGGTGATCTCCTTCGTCGGCACCGGCGTGATGCCGGACTGTCGCAGGAGGCGCTGGCCGAAGCCGCCGGCCTGAGTGTCGACGCGATCGCGGCCCTCGAAAGGGGTCGTCGACGAGCACCGCGACCACATACATTGCGGCAGCTCGGAGACGCGCTCAAGCTCGGCGAGCCCGATCGCGCCCAGCTCGCCACTGCCGCCCGCCATGACGGCGACACCACCCGCGCGACGATGCGCCCGCTGCCCGTTCCCGCGAACGAACTCGTCGGCCGGGCGACAGAGCTCAGCGGGGCCGGGCGCCTGGTCGGCAACAGGCTCACCCGGATCCTCACGCTCACCGGACCGGGTGGCGTGGGGAAGACCCAGCTGACGCTGGCGCTGGCCGGGGGAGTGGCGGAGAAGTTCGAGGACGGGGTCTGCTGGGTGCCGCTGGCCCCGATCTCGGATCCGGGCGGGGTGGCTTCCGCGATCGCGGCGTCGACCGGTCTGCATCCGCTCGACGGCGCGCGCCTGGTCGAGGAGATCATCGAGCACATCGGCCGGCGGAATCTCCTGCTGGTACTGGACAACTGCGAGCACGTCGTCGCGGACACAGCCTCCGTCTGTACTGCGCTGCTGGAGTCCTGCCCGAACCTCGTGGTGCTCGCCTCCAGCCGCGAGCTGATGCGAGTCCCGGGCGAGAGCGTGTACGTCGTACCGCCGCTGGCGCTCCCGCGGAGCGATGAGCAACTGGAGACCTCGCCCGCTGTCCGGTTGTTCGTGGATCGGGCGGCCGCCCGCGGCAACGGACCGACCGGGCAGATCGAGCAGGTCGCGCGAGTGGTCCGCCGGCTCGAAGGCATGCCGTTGGCGATCGAGCTCGCCGCCGCGAGGACCAACGTCCTCACCGTGGAGGAGCTCGCCACCGAGCTCGAGACCTCCTTCGGCATCCTGGCCGGCGGGACCAGTACTGCGGGTCCGCGGCAGCAGTCCCTGTACGGCGCGATCGGGTGGAGCCACGATCTCCTGACCCCGGCCGAGCGCGAGTTGTTCGCCCTGCTCTCGGTGTTCGTCGGCGGCTGGACCCTGAGCGCGGCCGCGGCCGTGTTCGCCGACACGACCAGCCCGGGTCCACTCGACCGGGCCGCTGCCCTCGACCTCACCGGCAGGCTCGTCGACAAGTCCCTGATCCGGGTCAGCCGGGATCGCGGCATCGCGCGGTACGACATGCTCGCGGTGATCCGCGAGTTCGCGGCCGCGCAACTGGTCGCCAGCGGTCAGGTGGAGGACGCCGCCCGTCGTCACGCGACCTTCTACCTCGGCCTCGCCGAGGAGGCCGAGAGCCATCTGCGCGGCGCGAGCCAAGGCGATTGGCTCGACCGTCTCGACGGCGAGCTGGACAACCTGCGCGCCGCGATGTCCTGGTCGCTGCGGACCGGTGCGGTCAGCGAGGCGGTCCGTCTGGCCGGCGGACTGTGGCTGTTCTGCTACCTCCGCGGCCACTACGCCGAGGGCGGTGAGTGGCTCGAACGCGCGTTGGCGCTTGCCGACGACGCCCCCGATCTCAAGCCCAGCAAGGCGAAAGCCTGGCTTGGAGCAGGCATGCTCTCCTTCCTGCAGTGCGAGTACGACGCTGCCACCTCGCGGCTGGAGTTCGCGCTGGCGCAGTACAAGGAGCTCGACGACACAGCCGGTACTGCGCTCGTCATGCAACGGCTGGGCAGTGTGGCCAGGGAGCGCGGCGACTACGTGGCCGCGGAGAACCTGCACTGCCAGAGCTTCGACCTGTACGAGACTTTGGGGGATCGGTCGGGCATGGCCTGGGCGCACAACCAGCTCGGGTTCGTCGCCTGGTTGCGCGGTGACCTCGAGATCGGGGCCCGACGGTGCCGCAAGGCCCGGGACAGCTTCCGCGTGGTCGGTGACGGGGAGGGACTGGCCTGGTCGTTGATCAGTCTCGGCACGATCGCGCAGTACAGCGGGGAGCTGATCGAGGCGGAGGACCTTTTGCAGGAGAGTCTCGCGCTGTCCCAGCGACTCGGGTACCGCGAAGGGGTCGCCTGGTCGCTGAACCAGCTGGGGATCGTCGAGCGGCGTCGCGGTCTGACCGATCGGGCGGTCCACCTGCTCGACGAGAGCCTGGCGGAACACCGCGACCTGGGCGACCGCTGGCGATCGGCCAGTGTGCTCGAGGAGCTTGCGACGGTTGCCCAGCAGCGCGACCGGACGGAGTACGCGGCCTTCCTGCTCGGAGCCGCCGACGGTATCCGCGAGGCGATCGGTGCCCCGGTGCCCGAGATCGAGAAGCCGGATCATCTGGCGACGCGGCAGGCGATCGAGCAGACCCTCGACCGCCGCGCCTTCCGGGCTGCCTGGTCTGCCGGCCGCGCCGCACCGCTGGCCGCCGTCGCCGACGGCTATCCCGGGCCTTCGGCCAGCCCGGACCGCTCGACCCGCCTCTGACGTTCCTGGAACCCTGTTCCAGATCTGTAGTGGAAACTCTGGCAAACGCTTGCCAAGAGGTCGGCGACGACCCAGACTGAGCCTCCTGATCCGCCCATCAGGAAGGTGTTCGATGACGTACGAGTTCAGTCGCAGGAGGGTGCTCGGCATCGGTGGGGCCATCGTCGGGGGTACCGCCCTCGGTTCTCTCGGGACCGCCGAGGCTTCGACGAAAGAGGTCGGCAGCCGTTGGCAGTCGGACCTGGTCCGGTACGACGCGAAGTACCGGCTGGTCTATGCCGAGGACGCCGAGGGGAACCGGATCCCCGACTTCAGCCACGCCGGCTACAAGTACGGTGACAGCCCGATCCCGCATGTCCGGACGGTGCTCAGGGTCGGTCCGGTCGCCGGCGACAACACCGCGCATCTGCAAGCCGCGATCGACGAGGTCGGGCTGCGCGCGAAGGACCGCACCGGCTTCCGCGGCGCCGTACTGCTTGCTCCTGGCAACTATTCGGTGGCGGGCACGCTGCGGGTGAACCAGTCAGGCGTCGTACTGCGAGGCTCCGGCGACGGCGCTGATCCTCGCAAGCACACCATCATCCAGGCGACCGGGAACACGCCCGTGTCGAGGGATGTCATCGTGCTCGGCGGGGGAGGAGCGGCCACCGGCTGGCGCGGTCAGGTCGCCGGCACCCGCACGGACGTCACCAGCGACTGGGTCCAGGTGGGATCGCGCTCGTTCGAGGTCGCGGATGCCAGTGCACTGAAGCGCGGCGACAACATCATCTTGATCCACCCGTGCACCGAGGCCTGGCTGGCATCGGTCGACCACGGCGGTACTGCGACCGATGCGGGCTGGACGGTCGACAGCCAGCCGATCACCTACAACCGCCACATCCGTGCGATCCGCGGCAACACCGTGACCGTGGACGTGCCGCTCTTCGAGCACCTGCGCCGCGAACGGTCGCAGTCGTATCTGTATGTCTGGGACCGCGCCGGCCTGGTGACCGACGTCGGTGTCGAGAACCTGCGGATCGACATCCAGTTCGCCGGCGATCCCGATGTGGACGAGGCGCACGCCTGGGTCGCGGTGAAGGTGCGGCAGGTCGAGGACGCGTGGGTGCGGGACAGCACCTTCCTGCACTTCGCGAAGGCGGGCGTCGAGACCACCGAGGCCACCCGGGTGACAGTGCGCAACTGCCGCGCGCTCGATCCGGCGTCCGTGGTCACCGGCGGGCTGCGCTACAACTTCAACTGCGAGGCGTTCTCGCAGCAGGTCCTGTTCGTGGACTGCTACGCCTCGAAGGCCCGGCATGCCTTCATCTCCAACGGCGCCAGCAGCGCCTCGGGCGTCGTCTTCCTGCGCGGTACTTCGGAAGGCGCCCTCGCCTCGAGCGAAGGTCATCGCCGCTGGAGCCAGGGACTCCTCTGGGACAACCACCGCGACGTCGCGCCACAGGTCGATCTGACCTTGGGGATCTACAACCGCGGCGACTACGGCACCGGGCACGGCTGGGCGACCGCGCACTCGGTCGGCTGGAACTGCGACACCGGGACCGCGAGGCTCGTCGTCCAGAAGCCTCCGACCGCGCAGAACTACGCGATCGGCTGTCGCGGTGTGATCACTGGTGACGGTCCGTTCGAGCAACCCGCGGGCTACATCGAGGGTGCGAACCGGCCGGGGCTGTTCCCGCCGTCGCTCTACCAGGCGCAGTATCTGGACCGGCGCCGCTGATCAAGTGGTTCGTCTACCGAACAGGCCTCGCGGAGCACCACGACCTGGGGGATCGAAGGTACCCCGCGAGGGTCTGAACGGGATGAACATGCGAATAACGGGTCTCGGCCGGCTGTGTCTCTGTCTGACCCCCCAGGCAGTCCCCCCACCCCACAGCCGGCCGAAGCCGCGTTCGGCGATGTTCCCCTCGCGTCAAGCCCTCCCAGTCGACGCTTGGTTCTCCCGCGCTGACTCAAGGTTGTCGCGGTCACGCTCTGTCGCACAGGGACGGAACCCTGACATTGCCCTGACAAGCCTGTACTGACAACGAAAACCTCGCGAAGTTCTCGCCGACGGTGACGGACTGTTGTCCGTGTGTGCCGGAGAATCGCCGAAAGGCCCGGTTTATTTCACCCCGGAAAGTCCGCAATCCGGGACAAAGTCAGTGCAGATAACCGGAAAGCGCTTTCGTGAATCCGGCGATGCGATGTAGCGGGGCACCTTCACGGTATTCGTCGGAATGTGGCGCGGTCGGTGCGGGGATGCCCTCGCCCTTGCAGGTGGTGTCCTTGGCCGGAGCCTTGCCGGTGGCAAGGAACGTGTTGACCAGCTGGTCGGCGCACTTGTTCACGCCGCCGTAGATGCCGTGATCCCCCTCGCCGGCGATCGTGATCAGCCGCGATCCGGCGTACCGGTCGTGGGCCGAGGTCGCGAGCGAGACGTTGGTGGCGGGGTCGTGCACGGACTGCACCATCAGCGTCACCGGCAAGCCCTTGCCGGTGGGGACGGGCATGCTCAGCTGCGGCCGATCCCAGTAGAAGCAGGGGTTCTCGTTCATCCCCCAGCCGAGCAACGGGTACTTCGGGCCGAGCCGGTTGGACAGTTGATCGGCGACCTCACGACCTTGCGGCCACTCGGTGTCGTTACAGGTGACGGCGGTGAAGGTCGCGTTCTCGGCGTCGTCGGCGAAGGGCAGTCCGAACGGTGTGATGCCGACCGGACGCCGGGTCGCGCGCTGGACGAGCTCCTGCTGACGGGCGACCGTGAGGGCGTCCACCTTGCGCTGCGCGGCCTTCGGTCCGGCCTTGCTCTGGACGGCGGAGAGATCGCGCAGGAATGCCAGGTCGATCGCCAGTGACTGGAAGTCCAATTTTGTATACAAATCGCCGGTGACGATGTTGTCCAAGGTGTTCTGGTCGTAGCTGACCTTCACCGAACCATCGAGGAATTCCTCCACCGCGGGCTGCTTCTTCAACGCCGCCCGGAGTCGTTCATAGGTGCGGATCACCAGTCGCGGAGTGCTACCGAGTTTCAGTTGCTCGTCGTACTTGGCCGCCCACGGTGCGAAGTCCTCGCGGAACCGCCGCTCGAATCCCTGCGGCTGGGCGGCGAAGGTGTCCAGCCACGGCCGGGTGAAGTCGGTGTTGGAGTCGAGGACGAAGCGCCCGACGTGCTCGGGGAAGTAGGTCTGGTAGTACGCGCCCATCCAGGTGCCGCCCGAGTACCCGACGAAATCCATCTTGTCGTAGCCGAGCAACTGGCGGATCAGGTCGATGTCCTGCACGGTCTGCGCGGTGTTGACGTAGGGGAGCAGCCCGCGGGACTGGCGGTCGCAGTACGGGCGGCTCAGTTGCGAGGCCTCGGAGATCAGGTCGAGGTTGAACGCATCGCGGTCGCGGGCGTCCATCGTGTAGCCGGGCGCGCCCTCGCAGGTGACGTTCGTGCTGTCGCCGCTGCCGCGCGGGTCGAAGCCGACGGCGAGGTGATCTTTGGCCAGTTCCGGCTGGCCGGCCAGGAACGGGGCCATCCCGAGGCCGGCGCCACCCGGCCCACCGGGGTTGCCGAACACCACGCGGCTGGGCTTGCCCTTGACCGGCGCGACCTTGCTGACGGCGATGCCGATGTCGTTCTGCAGGCCCTGGTTCCACCAGTCGCGCGGGACGGTGATCTTCGTGCAAAAGGTCCGGAGTTCCGGGTCGCCGCACGGCTTCCAGGCGAGCTTCTGATCCAGGTACTTCTTCAGTACATAACTCGGCCGTTGTTGGACAGGTGCCGCATCGATCGACGCCGTCGCCCCGGACCCGGGAACGACAAGCACAGCAGCAGCGGAAATACCGAGGCCGACGGCCAGGGTACGGAACTTCATACATCCTCCAACGGATGGCCAAGCGTGACGGGACCGTCGCAATCTGTCATGTCAGACTCACGCAGTCGAACACCACCCCCGGCCCGTCGCCGGATCTCTCAGTGATATGAGCGCTCAGGTCCGGCAGAGCTGGGGGAGCAGGGTCTGGTAGGCCCAATCGCGCCACTGCTTTGACGACCATCCGCGCTCGCCTACCAGGAGCAAGTAGAGCTCCGGGCTCAGTACGCCGAACAGCACGTCAGCAGCATGGTCGACGGTGACGCCTTCCCGGGCGCCCGCCTTGCTGAGCAGGCTGCTCGCAGCCGCGGTCTGCACGACGAGGCGTGGATCTTCCTGGCCCGGCCAGAGCTCGGCGATCCCCGGGTCCGCCGCGGCCGCGGCCTCGACCATCTTCATGATCGGAGCGACCCGCTCCAGTACTGCGCTGGTGCCGTCGACATGTTTGCGGAGCTGCTCGGGAGCAGCCGCTGCCTCCAGTGCTTGCTGGAACCACGGCCGGTCCATGGTCGCCACCGGCTCGTCATCGCCGGCGATGGTCTGGTCGACGACCTCCTTGAGAACGGTCTGCTTGTTGCCGAAGGCGTAGTAGATCGTCTGTACGGCGACGCCGGCGTGCTCGGCGATGTCCTGCAGTGCCGTGGCTCCGTAGCCGTTCTGCACGAACAGCTCCCCGGCGGCGCCCAGGATGCGCGCGCGGGTCAGCCGGGACTTCTCGGATCTTCCATCGACCTTCTTGACCGGACTCATGTTTGTAGTCTACCTCTAGAGTAGATATCTAGAGTCCAACTACAAGGAGTTCGTGATGAGTGTTCTTCGCCTGACCCGTTTCAAGGCCGACCCCAAGGACGCCGACCAGGTGCTGGCAAGGCGTGCCGAGCTGATCGACGCCATCCGCGCGAAGTTCCCCGGCCTGACCGAGGCCCGGCTGGCGCGGGTCGATGACGAGAGCTGGGTGGATGTCTGGCGCTGGGAATCCACCGCTGCGCTCGAAGCGGCGGTCGCGGGTGCCCACTCGATGCCGGAAACCCCGGCCGCCTTCGCGATTGTCCGCGACGCCAGCGTCGAAGTGCTCGAACTGATCGACGAGCGCTAGCAGCGCACCGGGTGTCCGGCCGGTGCCTCCTGGGCACCGGCCGCGATGCTCGACGTGCCTCGTCGGTTCTGTCGGTCGGTGGATCTAGTGTCCCGTGAGTTCTGCTTGGCCTGAGGCCGCTCGCGGAGGAGGGTGATGGCGGTGAGCGAGTCGCCGGACCTGTGGCGCTGCCCGCAGTGCGGCAGGACCTTCGCGAACCGCAACCAGTCCCACACCTGCCGCGCCAGCTTCGCGGCGTTCATGCCCCGACTGCATTGGCTCGACGGACACGTAGTACTGGCCGAACGCCTCGAGAGCCCGCGCTTCACCAAGGTAGAGGTCTACCTGCGCCGATAGCTTGGAAGATCTTGCGTTGAGCTGCGTCGCCTGGGTCGTGGTCACCGTCGTACTTGCGGGCCGCGGCGGTCGGCACGTTTGCCAGCAACCATTGCGTGTGGTCGATCGTGGTGTTGTCGTCTGTTGATCCGTGCCAGATCTCGACGGGTGCGGTGATCGTCTGCAGGTCGAGACCCCATGGTTGTGTCAGTGCCAGGTCGTCGTCGATCCAGCCGTCGAGACCTTCGAGGCACGCAGCCCGCATGCGCTCGTACCGGCCGTTGTCAGGTACTGCGGTGCGAAGGTCGCCGAGGATCTCTGTGGCGCGCTGGCCTAGCTGGCCCCGCAAGAAAGGCTCGCCACGTCGTGTGTCGGGGACCCAGTCGAGTGATTTGTCGAACCCTGGCAGATCCGGTGAGGCGATGCCGGCCACGGTGCTGCAGTAGTTCACGCGATCAGGTAGGAGGGCAGCACAAGCGAGCGCATGCGGTCCGCCGCCCGAGAATCCCGTGACGGCGAACTCAGCCCAGCCCACCTCATCCGCAAGCAGCCGTACGTCCCCAGCGATATCAGCAACCGCTCGACCGGGTTGTCTGGTCGAGCCATATCCAGGTCGACCCACCAGCAGCATCCGCAGTCCGCTGTCCTCGATCGCCGCGACGACGTCCGGTCGCTCCCACCGCCCACCGGGAGTGCCGTGCTGAGCGATCACCGGCACACCGCTCTCAGGTCCGTACAGGCAGTACTGGAGAACCCGGCCGTCAGGGGTCACCAGTTCGTGCGTCTTCGGTGCAATCCAGCCCATGAGGACCATTCAACCTGCTGGATGTCCGTTGGCGGACAGCCCTTCGACCTTCGGCGCGACAATCTGCGACTCACCCGCGACGGCTACGTCTCGGTACTCGACCGAGCTGGGCGGTTTGGCGCGGTGTGGAGGAAAGTTGCCACCTGGCGGCAACTTTCCTCCACGCCGTGCAACCGCCGCTCGCGCAGCGGCAGCGAGCGCCCGGGACATGCCGTGTAGCCGGTGGATCGCCCTGAGGCTTAGAGCGGTACGCCGGTGTGGGTTTTGATGTGGTTGGGGAGAGGGTCGTGGCGGTCGCCGGTGGTGGGGATGCCGGCTGGTTCGATCACCACGATGGAGGCGCCGCCGTCGGAGAACGGGCGGTGTTCGGTGCCGCGCGGTACGACGAAGACGGAGCCGGGTGACAGCGACACGACTCGTTCGTCGGGGTCGCGGACGGCGATGCCGAGCTCGCCGTCGAGCACGAGGAAGAACTCGTCGGTGGTGTCGTGCACGTGCCAGATGTAGGACCCGGCGACCTTGGTGACGCGGACGTCGTAGTCGTTGATGCGCGCGGCGATTCGCGGGCTCCAGAGGTCGTCGAACTGCTTCAGGACAGCGTGGAGGTCGATCGGTTCGTTGGTCACCTCTTCATCCTGCGATGCCGCGGATCGCCTCCGTGAGTGCTAGGAATGACATATGTCGAAAGAATCCTCGCAAGCCCATCGCGTCGTCGTGATCGTGGACGAGGGCTCGAACCCGTTCGAACTCGGTGTCGCGACGGAGTTGTTCGGGCTGCGGCGGCCGGAGCTGGATCGGCAGTGGTACGACCTCGCCCTCTGTACGCCGACGCCGGCCGTGCGGATGCATCACGGGTTCTTCACGTTGAGCGAGGTCGCCGGACTCGAGCAGGTGGAGCACGCCGACACCCTGATCGTGCCGAACCGCCCTGACCCTGAGACTCCACCTTCGGCCGAGGTGCTGGACGCAGTACGGCGGGCTGCCGCGCGCGGAGTGCGGTTGGTGAGCTTCTGCACCGGGGCGTTCACGCTGGCTGCTGCGGGCGTATTGGATGGGCGCCGGGCGACCACGCATTGGCGGTGGGCAGGTCTGTTCGAGCGGACGTTTCCGGCAGTGCGGGTCGAGCCGGATGTGCTGTTTGTTGACGATGGCAACGTTCTGACGGCGGCCGGGAGTGCGGCGGCGCTCGATCTCGGGCTGCATCTCATTCGCCGGGATCACGGGGCGGAGGTCGCCAACGCGGTCAGCCGGAGGTTGGTCTTCACGGCTCATCGTGATGGTGGGCAGCGGCAGTTCATCGATCAGCCGGTTCCTGCTGTCGCTGACACGTCTCTGGCGCCGCTGTTGGAGTGGGCGCGGGCGGAGTTGGGGACCCCGCTCAGCGTTGCGGATATCGCCGCCAGGGCGTCGGTCAGTCAGGCGACGTTGCATCGGAGATTTCAGGCTGAGCTGGGGACGACTCCGCTCGCTTGGCTCACTGGTGAGCGGGTCGCGTTGGCGTGCCGGTTGCTGGAACGCGGTGAGGTCCGGCTCGATGCGATCGCCCGGCAGTCCGGTCTCGGCACGGCGACGAACCTCCGCATCCAACTCAAAC
Source organism: Kribbella sp. (assembly GCF_035687465.1). Taxonomy (NCBI): domain Bacteria; kingdom Bacillati; phylum Actinomycetota; class Actinomycetes; order Propionibacteriales; family Kribbellaceae; genus Kribbella; species Kribbella sp. The sequence continues at coordinate 6,004 of NZ_DASRXP010000309.1, read as the reverse complement.
GAACCACCGGACTGACCCCCAGCGACTACCGCCGGCGCTTCACCCTGAGCAGGTCTGCAGGCTAGAAGGTTAGGCCGCGTCGCCGGGGGCGGTGTGGAGGCGGACTTGTTTGATGCGGATGGTGCCGTCGCCGTAGAGGTCCAGTTCTCGGTGGGCCTGGTCGGGGGCCCAGCCGGCGTCGGTGTAGAAGGTGCGGAGGACGTCGTCCGTGGAGTTGATCCAGACGGTGACGCGTTCGAAGCCGTCCGCGCGGGTGGTGTCGACGACCGCGTTCAGCAGACGCGAGCCGTGGCCCGCTCGGGTCGCGGCCGGGTCGACCGCGAGCTCGGCGATGAGTGCGTCCTTCCGCGGATCGCCGTCGGGGTCGTCGGAGGCCGTGATCGCGGCGAAGCCGACCAGTTCGCGGCCGGCCAGGGCGACCAGTACCCGGTTGCGGGCCTCGCCAGGTGAGAGCAGCGCGGCCCGCCACTGCGCCGCGAACTGGGCCGGGTTCAGATCCAGCAGCACGTCCGCCGGCAGCAGCCCGCGGTAGGCCTGCCGCCACGCCGCGACCTGGATCTCACCGATCCGGTCCGCCTCGGCCGGCAGCGCCAGCCGCACACTCGTCTCCGCGATCGGTTCCTCGCTCGCACCAAGGGACGAAAGACTGACCGGTTCCGGGACGCCGAACTCGCTGCTCATGCCGTCCATCCTCGCAAAGCGCGCCGCAAAGGCCTTCGGCAGGACACCCGTCGGGAAGGTGTCCTGCCGAAGGCAGACCAGAAAAAGGACTCAGCGTCCGTAGGTGAGCCGCCGCAGCAACGTCTCGGCAGGACCGCGGTACGAGTGCTTCTTCATCTGGTACGCCGCGACCACCGAAACCGTCCACACCAGTACTGCGACGCCGGCGGCGGTGAAGGCCGTGCTCCCGAACCGATCGCCCAGGTGCAGCGTGAAGGGAGCCAGCAACACCAGCCAAACGACCGACTGGAACAGGTACCCCGACAGCGACCGCTGACCCAGAGCGGAGACCGCGATGATCGGCAGCCCCAACTGCTCCGTACTGCGCTTCGCCGTCAACCGCCCGACCCACAGAGCGAACAGTGCGATGTATCCCGGCCCACCGAACTGGCCACTGAGGTTGTGCAGGAAGGTCAGCTTGTCCACCGCTTCAGCATCGACGTGCAGCCAACCGCCCGAGACCAGGCCGAGCGGCAGACCGCCCAGGACGGTGATGCCCAGGCAGACCGTGGCGACCCGGGTCAGGAGCTGACGGTGGTCCCGCGGGTTCTCCAGCAATTGCTTGCGCGCCGCCCAGATGCCGAGCCAGACGATGACGACGAACCCGAGAACGAACGCGGTGTGCTGCGGCCATTCCTGCAGCCGGTCGATGATGCTCGCGCCGTAGTTGGTTGCCGCCAGCGACGGGTTCGTGCTGTTGGTGAGCTCCTGCGCCGGACCCGAGCTGTTCACGATCGCGAGGACCGCCATCACGCCGAAGACGATCGCGTACACCACCTGGAGTCCCCAGATCCACAGGACGATCTTGTGGAACTTGTCGCCGCGATTGAGTAGGAGCAGGGTGCTGATCACGCCGACGATGCCGTACGCGGCGAGGAAGTCACCGAAGTACAGCAAGGTGGCGTGGGCGAGGCCGAAGACGACCAGCCAGCTGTTCCGCTTCAGCAGGATGGACCGTACTGCGCCTGTCGTGGCGCCGGACTTCCGCTGGCGCCGGGCCAGCTGGACCAGGCCGTAGCCGAACATCACCGCGAACACCGGATAGGCCCGGGCGTCCACGAGCGTCATCTTGAGCAGATTGAAGATCCGCTCCGGGCCGTGCGGGGTGCCGTCGACGCCGGGCTGCCCGGCGAACGCGTAGTTCCCGGTGTTGGCCACCGCGATCAGCAGCAGCATCGTGCCGCGGACCAGGTCGGGCGCCAGGGCGCGCTCCGCGCCGGTGACCGGACCACGGTGGTCGACTGCCTGTGGAGCCGAGCTCGCCAGAAATGTCACGGGATTCATCCCCTTCAAAACTGTTCATGGGTTGATCTGTTCCCTGAATCCTGCCGTTCGGACTCGACCCCACCCAGTGGTCTGCGCCCACCCTTGAGGTGGTGCTACCACCACTACTGTTCTGAGGACGTGTCCGACTTTGTGACACTTTCTGTTGGCTGGGCGAAAAAGTGTCACAAGTCGGCTATGCTGACGGGCATGGACAGCTTCCAGGCGACGATCGACGCTGACGGCCGGATCGAGCCGCGCGATGCCATGCCCGACGGTTACCGCAAGACGCTGATCCGGCAGATCGCGCAGCACGCGCACTCCGAGATCATCGGCATGCAGCCCGAGGGCAACTGGATCAGCCGCGCGCCGTCGCTGCGCCGGAAGGCGATCCTGATGGCCAAGGTGCAGGACGAGGCCGGCCACGGGCTCTACCTGTACGCCGCGGCCGAGACGCTCGGGGTGGATCGGGCCGACCTGCTGGATCTGTTGCACGAGGGCAAGCAGAAGTACTCCAGCATCTTCAACTACCCGACGCTGACCTGGGCCGACATCGGCGCGATCGGCTGGCTCGTCGACGGTGCCGCGATCGTCAACCAGGTGCCGCTGTGCCGCTGCTCCTACGGCCCGTACGCCCGCGCGATGGTCCGGGTCTGCAAGGAGGAGTCGTTCCACCAGCGCCAGGGCTTCGAGATTCTGAACACCTTGTGCAACGGCACGGAGGCGCAGAAGGCGATGGCCCAGGACGCGCTGAACCGCTGGTGGTGGCCGAGTCTGATGATGTTCGGTCCGCCGGACGCCAACTCGACGCACTCCGAGAAGTCGATGGCGTGGGGGATCAAGCGGCACGGCAACGACGAGCTCCGGCAGCGGTTCGTGGACATGACCGTTCCGCAGGCCGACGTGCTCGGCATCCGGGTGCCCGACGACGGCCTGGTGTACGACGAGGAGTCCGGCCGCTACAGCTTCACCGAGCCCGACTTCACCGAGCTGTACGAAGTTGTCAAGGGCAACGGTCCTTGCAACCAGGAGCGGCTCGCGCACCGGGTCAAGGCCCACGAGGACGGCGCCTGGGTCCGCGAGGCGGCCGCCGCCTATGCCGAGAAGCAGCAGCTGTTGAGGGAGAGTGCCGCATGATCGAGCCTCTCTGGGAGGTCTTCGTCCGGTCCCGCCGCGGCCTGTCGCACGTTCACGTCGGCAGCCTGCATGCGCCGGACGCAACGATGGCGTTGCGCAACGCCCGCGACGTCTACACCCGCCGCCAGGAAGGCGTGTCGATCTGGGTCGTACCGGCCACGGACATCACCGCGTCCAGCCCGGACGAGAAGGACGAGTTCTTCGACCCGGCCGGCGACAAGGTCTACCGGCATCCGACCTTCTACGAGGTCCCGGAAGGTGTCGACCACCTGTGAACGACCTCTTCGTCTACTCCCTCCGCCTCGGCGACGACGCGCTGATCTCCGCGCAGCGCACCGCCGAGTGGATCGCGGCGGCCCCGCAGCTCGAGGAGGACGTCGCCCTGGGCAACATCGGGCTCGATCAGCTGGGCCAGGCTCGGTCGCTGCTGCAGTACGCCGGGCAGGTCGAGGGCGCGGGTCGTTCCGAGGACGACCTGGCGTACTTCCGGGACGAACGGGACTTCGTGAACCTGCAGCTCTGCGAGCTTCCGAACGGCGATTTCGCTGCGACGATCGCCCGCCTGCTGTACTTCGCGACGTACCAGCATCTCCTCTACGAAGAGTTGCGCGGGTGCTCCGACGAGCAGCTCGCGGGGATCGCCGGCAAGGCGGTGAAGGAGGTCGCGTACCACGTCGACCACGCAACCCAGTGGGTGCTGCGCCTGGGCGACGGCACCGAGGAGAGCCACGGGCGGATGCAGGCGGGCCTCGACGCGATGTGGCCGTACACGGGGGAGCTGTTCGCCTCGGACGACCTCGTACGCCGGCTCGACGTCGCAGTGGATCCCGCGAGTCTGCAGGACGAGTGGAACCGCAGGGTGATGGCCGTGATCGAAGAATCCACCTGCACCCGGCCGGAGTCGTCGTACCAGCACTCAGGTGGTCGCGAAGGCCGTCACACCGAGCACCTCGGCTTCCTCCTCGCCGAGCTCCAGCACGTCGCCCGCTCCCACCCCGGTGCGACATGGTGACCCGCGTTGCGTCCGAAGAGGCGCGGGGCCTGCCCTACGATCCTTCGGACGTAGGGATCTGGGAGGCGGTCGGGGAGGTCGCGGATCCGGAGGTGCCGGTGCTGACGATCGCGGACCTCGGGGTGTTGCGCGGGATCCGGCACGAGGGCGATGAAGTGGTCGTGACGATCACTCCGACGTACTCCGGCTGTCCGGCGATGGATGTGATCCGCGAGGAGGTCGAGCTGACACTGCAGTCGCTGCACGTCGACGGGCGGGTGGAGACGGTGTTGTCGCCCGCGTGGACGACCGACTGGATGAGCGAGCAGGGGAAGACGAAACTCCTCGAGTACGGGATCGCCCCGCCGACGGGAACGCGGGCGGTGGGTGGACCGATCTCGCTGTCCCTGACGATCCGGTGCCCGTTGTGTGGTTCGCCCGACACCACGGAGTTGAGCCGGTTCGGGTCCACCTCGTGCAAGTCGCTCTGGCGGTGCAACTCCTGCCGTGAGCCCTTCGATCACTTCAAGAACCTCTGAGGCTGTGGCATGACGACGATGACCCGTAGGCGGGCGACCTTCCATCCGTTGCGGGTGGCCGCGATCGATGCGATCACCGAGGACTCGGTCGCCATCACGTTCGACGTACCGGCCGAGTTGGCCGCGGAGTACGAGTTCATGGCCGGGCAGCATCTGACCGTGCGCCGTGCGGGGGATGAGGTGCGGCGGAGCTATTCGATCTGCTCGCCGGCCGGTTCCGGCGTACTGCGGATCGCGGTCAAGCGGATCCCCGGTGGCGAGTTCTCGTCGTACGCCGCGGACGGGCTGAAGGTCGGCGACACGATCGAGGTGATGACGCCACTCGGGCGGTTCGGCACGCCGCTGGATCCTGCCAACGCCAAGCACTACGCGTTCGTCGCCGCGGGCAGCGGGATCACGCCGGTGCTGTCGCTGGTCGCGACCACACTCGCGGTCGAACCGCTGAGCCGAGTCACGTTGATCTACGGCAATCGCACCGTCGGGTCGGTGATGTTCGCGGACGACCTGGCTGATCTGAAGGACGTGTACGCCGAGAGGTTGCATCTGGTGCACGTGCTGTCCCGGGAGTCGACCGAGGTCGAACTGTTCAGCGGGCGGATCGACAGTGATCGGCTGCGTCGGATGATCGACACGATCCTGCCGGTGAAGTCGGTCGACGAGTGGTTCCTGTGCGGTCCGTACGCGATGGTCGTCGGTGCGCAGGAGGTGCTGCTGGACGAAGGCGTGGCGCGGGAGTCGGTCCATGCCGAGCTCTTCCACGTCGGCGACGAAGCGCCGGTCGCGCGGGCCGAGGAGACGGTGGTCGACGAGGACGCCGCAGAGGTGACGGTGATCCTGGACGGACGCCGGTCGACCTTCTCTCTCGGCGAGCACGCGAAAGCGGTGCTGGACGCGACCCTCGCAGTACGGTCCGATGCGCCGTTCGCCTGCAAGGGCGGCGTCTGCGGCACCTGCCGAGCCAAGGTGGTCGAAGGCAACGTCCGAATGGACACGAACTGGGCCCTCGAACCCGACGAAATCCGAGCCGGCTACGTCCTAACCTGCCAATCCCACCCCACCACAAACAAGGTAGTCCTCGACTACGACGCCTAGGAGCGATGGTTCCGCCGGTTCGGGACTGTGGTTCGGCCGGTTCGGGACTGTGGTTGGGCCGGCGTTCTGGCGGCCTGGTTTTCCTGGCGCATTGGGACTGTGGTTGCGCCGGTGCGTAGACGGACTGTGGTTGCGCGGTCTCCGCTGCGTGATGGTGCTAGCCGAGGTGGTGGGTGTCAAGGGCGCTTCGCGGCCCTGCGGGCTCGAACAAGTTCGACCCTTGACACCCACCACCTCGGCCAGGGAAGGACGCAGCTACGCG